>CALMOP010000037.1 GCA_937871775.1 uncultured Gemmatimonadota bacterium
AGCGGGGTGCGGCCGAACACGGCGAGCCGGTCCACGATCCAGCCGCGGGCTTGCTCCAGCAGCGGAACGGCCAGCAGCATCGGCCCCAGCGTCATCAGCAGAAACAGCAGCGAGGCCGGGTACTTGGTGGTGTTCAGGAACGCCAGCGCCGGCGGCATCGGGCCGCCGCCCCAGGGCCTGGGATCCCCGTACAGGTTGGTGGCCCTGAGCAGCAGGAACAGCCCGATCGCGGCTCCCCCAACCCCCAGGCAGAACCGGTGCCGGCGCGGCTGCTCCCAGCGCATCACCGCGCCGAAGCCGTAGCCCAGGACCATCACCCCCATCCAGGGAATCAGCACATACAGCACGATCAGCGGTGGCCCGCCTGCGCCCAGAAAGATCGGGCCGCCCAGGTACAGCAGCTGCCAGAGCCACGCCCACGGGCTGGCCTGGAGTGCCTCCGGCTGCAGCCGCCCATCCAGCAGATTGTGCCCTCCCACGATGACCGCGCCGATGGTCACCAGGACCGGGAGAGGCAGGTACACCAGCCCGGCCAGCAGGATCATGCACCATCCCAGCATCCAGATCACGCCGGCCAGCAGGTAGTGCGCGAAGTCCAGGTTGAAGGTCCACCCCAGCCGGATGACCGTCAGTTCCAGCAGCACCAGCCACAGGCCCCGGACCGCCAGGAACCGGGCCAGCGCGCTCCGGCTCCCCAGCTTCTGTCCGTGCAGATAGGCCGCCGTGCCCGCCAGGAACACGAAGGCCGGGGCGCAGAAGTTGGTGATCCAGCGGGTGAAGAACACGCCGGGGGTGGGTCCGCCGGGGGGCACGCCGGAAAACACCCTGACATGATCGATGGCCATGAGCACCATCACCAGGCCGCGGATGATGTCGAGGGAAGCGATGCGCGACTTCGCGGTCTCGGTCGAGGTCATGGGTCACCGTCGGCGGTCATGGATCCTGGTGTTGGCTTATCGCCACCATTCGGCGCGCGCTTCGGTGGAGGCTGCTACCGGGACGGGACGAATTGCCCCCGCCGAGGCAAGCGGCGGCGGCCTCCCATACGCTGCTGGCCCCAAGGTGAGTGCGGCGCTGCCGGTGGAAGCTCGTCTTTGGGACGGCATCGGGCAAGGCGGGGTCACAGGCAGGGCACAACCCGATTCCGAATTGATTAGACTACTACGTGTTCATGAAGATTGGGGTCTCAGGAAGGGACAAGTCCCCGACACGCCGGGCCGCGCTTCTGGAGCGCAGAAGAGTGCTCCAACCTGTCGATGACCTCGGTCCGCTCGCGCGGATCCCGCAACGTCTTAGAATGTAAAGGAGCTGAGATTCCTCCACCGGGAGTCGAATCCGGCTGCGAGCTTATACTCGCCCGACATTTGGGTGGGGTCGACCACGAAGTAGGTGGTGCCCGCCTTTACAACGATAACTGATAGAGAAGTCTCAGGGGCAAGACCTGGAAGCTTTGCATAGGCGGTGCGCGCGGCCGAGCAAGTCGATGATGCCGTAACGCGCACAATCTGGGATTTGGCCACGGCGGGTAGCTTGATGATACCGCGCCATTTGGTTGCCTCGGAATCCGCTGCAGGCGCGGTGGCGTAGAAGCCCAGCCAGTCCTGGAAGCGCTTCGCGGTCGCGGTATCGGGGCTGCATGCTGGCACGCTGATACCGGCTGGTGCGGAGCGCATTCCCGCGAGACACCAGACGATTGCTAGCGAGCTGAGCAGCGTTGCGGATTTCATGGACTACCTCACGGTCTCCTCGCAAAGCAGGCATCGGGCTGCTTGGGGTATCGGGTGTATCCCCCCGGGTTTGCTGGATCGGGGTAGCAGTAGATCGTTGGCGACTGCCCCGGAGCACCTTGCTGGATGATGCACCCATCGATTGGATCAGGTTCGCCGGAATTGAAACCAGCCAGTTCCCTCCAGTCAGTATCGCTTGGACCCGGATTTACGGACCGCCCGGCCAAGCAGTCCGGCTGCCCGGGGTATCTCGGGTGGGTGTGCGTGAGGATCTCCCAAGTTTCGCCGGAATAGGTCGGAATCAAGGGCGCCGTCCACCGGCACGGCGTGGGGTTGAAGAAGGGAAACGAGTGAAAGATCGGCTCGCCGGTGACGTCGTTGGTATACCACATTCCAGGTACTTCGTGCTCGTTGGGCCCGCCTGGGTTGGAGGCGGCGAGATCACGCTCCAATCCCGCGCGAAAGTCAGGATTGTCCATCCATGGATTCCCCATGGGCGGACAGGGGTTGACCGGAATCCGAGCCATCTTGGTCTGCACCTCGCCGTTCACCGCCGCCTTCACCTCCATCTGCCCGGACGTCGGTGGGGAATAGGAGCACACCGTGTCACAACTGAGAGTCGTCGGGCTTCCCACATCCGGAATCCATTTCCACGAGAGCACCGTCAACGGGATAATGGCGTTCTGGTACCGGTCGGGGGTCCGGCGGGCCCGGAACACCACCGAGCCGCTCCCCGCCTGGACCACCCACCGGTCCGGCTGCACCACCAGCGTTGCCGAGGGGCGGTACATGAAGACTGAGAGGTCTCCCTCGTAGCGCTCGATCGGGATTCCGTTGTACCGGTAGATAGGTGCGGGGAATCGCTCTACCTGCCCAGCACCGCGCACTGTCGTAAGCCACTGGTAACTGGCCTGCACCGCATGCGGGTAACAGTTAGGCGGGACCGGAATCAGCACCTGCCCGTACATATCCGGATACCGTAGGCCGGCACCAAGTACACAGCCCCCGATGGGCCGGGCGTCGTAGGTCGCCAGGAGCGTCCCCACCGAAGGGCTGCCAGGGACGACCGTGTTCTGATAGGATCTCGTGTAGCCGGAGATCGTGATGTCTACCAGGGTCTCATACGGCCCGTAGTCAGGCGCTGCGAGCGTGCCGGTTGCACCGTATGGGTCCGTGATCCCCAGGGTACCGGAGAAGGGGCCGCTGGGGGCGGCGGCAACACCCTGATTCGGCGCGGCCCTCGTCATGGCCGCTCGATCAGTCTCGCTGAGAGGCACATCCGCCGAGCAGCCAAGGAAGAGCAGGCCACATGCGGTGACTGCTGCTGGGAGAGTCCACCCGACGATGCCGGAGCGTGCTCGCATCGACCGATCCTCGCGTGGCAGAGCCAAGGGGTCGTGCCTGGGGACACCCAACCATACGCTCCGGGGGGGGGGGACTGTCAAGCCGTGAGCCCTCGGCCGTCAGGCGAGCGGCGCCTGGTAACCGCGCCCGCACCTGACAGGCCCTACCCCTCGATCACCGTCCGGCTCTGCTCCCGCATGAACTGCTGCACGTACCA
>CALMOP010000038.1 GCA_937871775.1 uncultured Gemmatimonadota bacterium
TGCGCGAAGACCAGGGTTCGTCCAGCAGCGAAAAAGCGGGGCGACCGCGCCGGGCACTGCCCGGTGGTATCGCTCCGCGAACGTCCAGGCCCGTGGGCCCGGGACGAGGACCATTGCAGGTCCTTCGCTGCATTGAGGTCTCCCTTGCGGGCGACCCTTATTGGGAGGTCGGAGGTGGCCGGCGGGGCCCCGCTACCCTGGGACCGGCCAGTCACATGACCCGGATGTCCGTCGACTCCCGGCCAGAAAAAGACCCCGGTCCGGAGGAGCCCGGCAAAGGTAACTGCCGACCTGCCAATGTCAACGGGGCATGGAGCAGATCGGGGCGTCTGCAAGAGCTTCACCGCCCGGGCCGGTGGCGCACCAATCGACTTCGGCAATACTTCGGTCAACCAGAGCGCCCTGTAGTAGCACCCCCCCGCCGCCGCACCACCCCCGGGTCGAGGAAGGAGCTGAGCACCCACGGGCTGGTTCGTCCCGCAGGGCAGTCCGGCCCCTCCCATCCCATTGAGAGGCGACTCTGGGGACGGTGCTTGACCAGAGCCGACTGGACCGGGAGGTTGAGACCGCCCCGACGGAGGCCGCGATGGGGTGCGGCCGCGGGGAGCTGCTGAAACCAGGAATCTCACTGGTTGCCCGGGAGGCCAGCGCCACGCCGTGCAGGACCTCGAACACCGTCTCGCCCAGGCCCTCCGGGACCGCTACCAGATCGAGCGTGAGCTCGGCCGGGGAGGCATGGCACGGCTCTACCTGGCCCGCGATCGCCACGCCAATCCGGTGGCCATCAAGGTGGTCCATCCGGAACTGGTCGCCGCAGGGGGGGTGGAGCGGTTCCTGAGGGAAATCGAGATCGCCGCCCGGCTCGCCCACCCCCACATTCTCGGACTGATCGACTCGGGCCAGTTCGACGCCGGCGGGGGCCATACTCTCCCGCTCTACGTCCTGCCGTTCGTAGAGGGGGAGTCGTTGCGCACCCGTATCGACCGGGAACACCAGCTGCCGGTGTCAGAGGCGCTCCGCATCGCCGGAGAAGTCGCCCTGGCCCTGGATTATGCCCACGGGCAGGGGGTCATCCACCGGGACATCAAGCCTGAGAACATCCTGCTCCCCGGCGGCTCCGCCATGGTTACCGACTTCGGGATCGCCCGGGCCGCCTCCCACACCGGCGGCCGAATCACCGAGACCGGCGTTATCCTGGGAACCCCGTCCTACATGAGTCCGGAACAGGCCGCAGGGGAGCAGGCCCTGGATTCCCGCTCCGACATCTACTCCCTGGGTTCGGTGCTCTACGCCATGCTCATCGGCCGGCCCCCCTTTACCGGTGGGACCCGGCCGGTGATCCTCGCCCGGCTCCGTCGGGAGACGATTCCTGCACCGGGCAGCCTCCGGCCGGGCCTCTCATCCCAGCTGGATCGGGTGGTGCTCCAGGCGCTGGCGCGGGAGCCGGAGCGCCGGTTCCCGACCGCCATCGCGTTTGCCGACGCGCTCCGCATGGCAGGCACCGGCGAAGGTCCATCCGGACCCTCATGGTGGCGTTGGTCGAAACGCCTGGGCGAGTGGTGGAACCGGCACTGAAGCGGGGCTGACGGGTTCCTGCCCTGCCAGCCCGAACGCCCCGCAGGACACAACCAAACAGGGTGGGCTCCAGCCGGAGCCCACCCTGTCCAGTCGTCCCTTGAGCGCCCGGTTACCAGCGATAGTGGGCGAACGCCCGGTTGGCCTCGGCCATCCGGTGGGTGTCGTCCTTCTTCTTGATGGAGTTGCCTTCTCCCTTGGAGGCCAGGATCAGTTCGGCGGCCAGCCGCTCCTGCATGGTCTTCTCGGTACGACTCCGGGAGAAATCGATCACCCAGCGCATCGCGAGCGCGGCCCGCCGCTCGGGACGGACCTCCACCGGCACCTGCAGCGAGGCTCCGCCGACCCGGCGGCTCTTCACTTCCAGCGCGGGCTTGACGTTGTTCACCGCCTGCTTGAACACGGTCACGCCGGGCTGCCCCGTCCGCTCCTCGATGAGGTCCATCGCACCGTAGAAGATCCGTTCGGCGTTGCTCTTCTTGCCCTCGTACATCAGGGCGTTGATGAACTTCGAAACCGTCTGGCTGTCATAGCGGGGGTCGGCCGGCACCGGACGCTTGACCGCCTTGTTGCGGCGGCTCACTTGCCACCCCCGGCCTTGGGCCGCTTGGCGCCATACTTGGAGCGGCTGCGCTTGCGATCATTGACCCCGGCAGCGTCCAGCGCGCCACGGACGATGTGATAGCGCACCCCCGGCAGGTCCTTCACCCGACCGCCGCGCACCAGCACGATGGAGTGTTCCTGCAGGTTGTGCCCTTCGCCCGGGATATAGGCGATGATCTCGAACCCGTTGGTCAGCCGGACCTTGGCCACCTTGCGGAGGGCCGAGTTGGGCTTCTTCGGTGTGGTGGTGTAGACCCGGGTGCAGACCCCGCGCCGGAAGGGATTCCGTTTGAGGGCCGGGGACTTGTCCTTGTAGGCCGGGCGCTTGCGGCCCTTGGCAACGAGCTGATTGATGGTCGGCATAATCCCACGGGCAAACGTACCGAAGGCCCCCGGGACCTGGTCCGGGGAAAGACGGGCAAAGGTAACGGGGAGAATGGGTTGGGTCAAGCTGCAGCGGTTGGAGCGAATGGACTGCACCGGCAACTGCCGACCGCCCGTACCCCCTGCTGGCTAGGGGCCGTTGCGGGCCGTGAGGATGTAGCGGCCGTAGTGGGAGCCAGAGCCAAAGGGCCACACCCCCGCAGTGACCCGCAGGTAGTAGGTGCCGGCCGCGAGCGACGCGGTGATCCGCGAGCAGAAGTCGGCGGCCGCCGAGTTGATGTCGACGCTCGACGCAATCAGGTTCTGATTCTGGTTGAACAGTTCCAGCGTCGTGTTGAGGTCGGCGGCAACCCCGCAGAACGCCCCGAACCACCCGGACGTCTCGAAGGTGTAGGTCCCCGCGCTCGGGGTGACCATCCGGAAGTAGTCGCTGACATCGCCTCCCATGAGGCTCCCCTGAACCGACCCATCGACCAGCAGCAGGTTGGCCGCATCCGGAGTGTTGTTCGGCTCCTCCTCCCCCGGATATCCGATGGTGAACGAGGCCACGCCTCCGGCGGTACTGTTGACCGCGACCGCGGTCGGTGACGGAATCCCGCCGTAGGCACCGAAGCGCCGGCCCGCCCCGCCAATGAGGTTGTCGCCCGCCTCGTCCTCGCCCGCCACCACGAAATAGCTCCCATCGGGGAGGCCGCTCAGGGTGTAGTCCCCCCCGGCCCCAGCGGTG
>CALMOP010000039.1 GCA_937871775.1 uncultured Gemmatimonadota bacterium
CATCCAGCTGCACCACCTGGCGGGGCTTGCCGCCGGCCCGGGGCCAGGCCCAGACTCCGTTGCCGTTCGCGGCGTAAAAGGTCGACCCGTCCCGAGAGAGTAGCGGTTGCGGGAAGGACCTTGCCAGGGATGGATCGAGACGCCAGAGGACCTTACCCGAGGGGGAGAGCAGCATGAATCCAGGCGGCTCACCGCGCGCCTCGTAGGCGCAGTAAAACCCACTGCCGTCGGGCGCCCACTGGGTGGGGAAGCAGCCGAAATCAGTGACCTGCACCGCCTTTTGCCACGGGGCGCCGACCCGTTCCCGCGAGATGATCCAGCTCTCCACCCGGCCGGATGCGTTCGACCAGAAGGCGAGATGCAACCCATCGGGTGACCAGACCGGCGGGTTGTTGTAGCCCGAATCCGGGGTGGGCAGCGGTGCCGGCGTGCCGCCCTCGATCGGGGCCACGGAGATGGGGCCATCCTGAAAGGTGAACTCCCGTCCGTCGGGGGACCACCGCGGCCCCTGCCCCTGGACTTGGCCGCTGGTGACCGGGATCGGCGTCCCGCCGTCGATCGGCACCCGGTAGATGCGACTGCCCCCGGGCGTCCCGATGTCGGAGTCGTACAGCAGCCACTCGCCGTCGGGGGAGACGTCCTGGGTCTCCACCCGCTGATTGCCGGTGGTCACCAGCCGTCCGGTCCCGAGCGGCACCGGCTCCGGCTGGTTGAGGGGGTACTCCCGCACGTTCTGGCGGGTGGTGTACTTCGAAAATGCTAGCCGCCTCCCGTCGGCCGAGAGCGAGATCGAATGGGCATCGGTCCCGCCGGGGACCTTGAGCGGCTCGCCGCGCGGGCCCGACCCGGTGACCTCAAGGGCGTAGATCTCCCGCTGGCCATCGCGATCCGAGACAAACATCAGGTGGCGATTGTCGAGCCAGACCGGGCTCACGTTGAGGCCCTGCCTGGTCACCGGTACCGGTTTACCACCCCCGGCCGCGACGATCCAGATCTCCGAGGAGTTGGTGTTCGGGGCGCTGGGCCAGAATGGGTTCCCGTTCACATAGGCAATCCAGCGCCCGTCCGGTGACCAGGCAGGGGAGTGCACCTGGTCCGTCGGAGTGGCGGGCGCGATGAGGACCTGGGTCGTTTGGTCCTTCAGGGTATAGACGAAGACGCTGTCATGGTCGATGAGCGCCGCGCGGGTGCCGTCGCGGGACCACGCCGTCCAGGGTGTCCGGCGGGGAAGCTCCACCACCGATGCTGCCCCTCCCAATGGCCCGACCTCCCGGTATCGCCCACCCCAGAACCGCACCGACTCCCCGTCCGGACTCCAGGCCGGATACTGTCCGCCATCAGCGGCTACAATCTCACCCGCGCCCGGGGCGGCGACGATCCGCCGGATGACCACGGCCCCGCGGGAGATGAACGCCACCTGGCTCCCGTCCGGTGACAGCGCCGGCTGGTATTCGATGCCCTGTGCGCTGGTGACCTGGCGGGAGTTGGCGGTGGTGAGGATGAGGGGACGGTGGTAGAGGAGGGCTGTAGCGGCGGCAGCGGCGGTAACGACGGTAACGACGGTACGGCGGGCGGTACGGCGGTATGGCGGTACGGCGGTAGGTCTGGCGTCAGGGGCAGCGATACCGACATACCCCCCTACCGCCGTACCGCCGAGCGCCGCTGCGAACTCCGCCACGGTCGCAAATCGATCCGAAGGCACCTTGGCCAGGGCCCGAGTGATGGCCTGCTGGACGCCGGTCGGCAGGCCCGGCCGGAGCACCCCGACCGGCACCGGCTCCGCCGTCATCAGCTTGGCCACCACCGCCCGTGGATTGGGCCCGGTGTGCGGCGGTTCTCCGGTTAGCATCTCGTAGAGCACCGCGGCGAGGGCGTACAGGTCGCTGCGGGCGTCGAGTTCCCGTTCCCCGGTGGCCTGCTCCGGGCTCATGTAGTGCGGGGTGCCGACGGACATTCCCGTTTCGGTGAGCCGGGCACCGCCCGCCTCGCTCACCGCCAGGGCGATGCCGAAATCGGCCAGCAGGGCGCGGCCCTCGTGCAGCAGGATGTTCTCGGGCTTGATGTCGCGGTGAATCACGCCCTGGCGGTGGGCGTAGTCGAGCGCGCCGGCCACTTCGGTCGCGATGCGCACCGCGTCGGCGATGGCGAGCTGCTTCTCCCGATTCAGCCGATCGCGGAGGCTCTCGCCCTCGACGTAGGGCATGGCATACCAGGGGCGCCCCGCTGGGTCGCCCGTACCAGCGGAGATCAAGCCAGAATCGAACAGCGGCAGGATGTGGGGGTGCTGCAGGCTCGCGGTGACCTCGATCTCCTTGAGAAAGCGCTCCGCGCCGAGCACCGCGGCCAGCTCGGGCTTGAGGACCTTCAGCGCCACCTTGCGGTGGTGCTTCAGGTCCTCGGCGAGGTAGACGGTGGCCATGCCGCCCTGGCCGAGTTCCCGGTCCAGGCGGTAGCGGTCGGCGAGCGCGGCGGCGAGGTGGTCGGGGATGCTCACGAGGGGAAGATGCAGGGAATGGGGGAACGGGGGAATGGGGGAGTGGGGGAATGGCGGGGCCCTTCCCAACAGTCATTGCGAGGGCGCGAAGCGCCCGAAGCAATCCCCCTGACTCCGCTCGGAGGTAGGGGGATTGCTTCGGCCCCTTCGGGGCCTCGCAATGACCGAATGGGAGACAACCCACCTGTTCAGAGCTTCTCTAAGGAAAGCGCAGCTCCATCCGGCTCCTCAACTCCCGAACCGAGCCAATCCCGGTCCCGGTCGCGCCACCAGGGGCTCGAGAGCTGGCACGGCGCTACCGTGCTCGTCCAGCCAGCGGAGCAGGTGGCTGATGCTTCCGGTGGCCAGCGCCAGGCTGGTGTCGGCTGCCCCATAATAAAGGAAGAGGGCGTCGCCGTCGGGCCCGATGGTGTAGCCGCACGGGAAGGCGACGTTGCCGACGTCCCCTTCGCGCTCGTAGGGTGCCTCGGGACCGAAGACCCACATGTCACCCCGCAGCAGGCACTGCTCGGGGCGGGCCAGGTCCAGCAGCGCCAGGCCCAGGCGATACAGGCTCCCCGACGCGGTCTGCCGGACCCCGTGATAGAGCATCAGCCAGCCGCGTGGGGTCTCGATCAGCGGCGGCGACAGCCCCACCTTGTTGGCATCCCACCATGACCCCCGTCGGGCCTGCAGCACCAGCTTGTGACCGCCCCAGTTGCGGAGGTCCGGCGAATACGAGATCCACACATGGGAGCCCGAGTCGTGCATCGGCCGGTGGATCAGCGCGAAGTTGCCATCGATCCGGCGCGGCAGCAGGGCGGCGTCCTTGTCGTCGGGCTGCATCACCAGGCCGCAGCGCTCGAACTGCCTGAAGTCCGCGGTCAGCGCCAGCGCGACCCCCGGCCCGCCTCGGCTGAACGCGGTGTAGGCGATGGCGTACTTCCCGAGTTCCTCCATGTAGGTGATGCGCGGATCCTCCACGCCCCAGAGTTCCTCCGGATAGCGCTCGGGATCGGGCTCGAAGGTGGGTGCCGGATCGATGGCCCAGCCGTCCACCCCGTTCGCCGAGCGGGCGGCGCACAGGTGAGAATGGCCGCGGCGGTCCTCCACCCGGCACAACAGCAGGGTGGTGCCGTCGACCAGACGAGTCGCCCCGGCATTGAACACGGTGTGGGCCGGATAGGGCCAGTCGGCGGCAGTCAGGATCGGGTTCCCGGGATGCCGCTTGAAGAGGACTTCGTACCGCTGCCGTGCTGTCATGGTCGGTCTGGCCGATCGGTTGAGCGTCAGGTGAGGTCAGCCGTTTCGGCTGAGCGCATGTCCCACAGCGCCAGGAGAAAGGAGATGGTCGATTCCGCGCCCTGGTTCTCGTTCACACGATCGGCGTGCAGGCCGTCGCGGCAGCCGCCGGTCGAAGCGTCGTACACCGCCTGCTGCAGATGGTTCTGGCCCAGAAACCAGCTGAAGGCGGAGCTGGCGTAGCGGGACCAGCGCCCGTCGCGGGTAATCCGGTGGGCATCCAGACAGGCGGACACCATGCCGCAGGCCTCGACCGGCTGCTGATCGAAGCGCGCGGGCGCCGCGCCCCGGCGATAGAAGCCGTTGGAGCCCACCGGGGCGAAGTAGCCATCGGGGGTGTGCTGCAGCTGGCCGAGCCAGTCGAGCGCCTTGGTGCCGATGGCGACCAGGTCGGGGCGGGCCATGGCGCTGCCGGACACGATCAGGGCCTGGGGCAGCCGGGCGTTGCAGTAGGTCACGGTATCCTCGAACCAGGGCCAGTCTGCCCCGCTGGAGCGCTGATACAGGTCCTGCAGTCGGGCGGTGAGCAGCTCCCGCATCGCCTGGACGCTGCTGTCGCCCTGGAAGGCCCGGAGATACTCGTCGATGCCCAGCAGGGCGTAGGCCCAGGCCCGGGGACTCGAGAGGTGGGTGAGCGCCGGCAGCGCCGAGTGAAACAGGTCGCCGCTGAGGCTGCGGCGGCCGGGATCGCCGGCGCGCCCCACCACCGTGCCCAGCGCCCACAGGGCCCGGCCGTGGCTGTCCTCGGAGCCACGGGCTTCGCCCCAGGTCCGGGCGTAGGTGAGGAAGTTCCGGAACCGGCCGTAGGCCGGGTGGAAGGCGTGGCTCACGAAGGCCAGATAGCGGGAGGCCAGGGTTCGTACCGCGCGCCGCTCGACCGTGCCCGCCTCCTCCAGCAGGACCATGAGCATCAGCGCCCGGGCGTTGTCATCGAGGCAGTAACCCTCGGCGTAGCGCGGCACCACGAACGAGGCGTGCTGCAGGACGCCGGTGTCGTCGGTCATGCACTGCAGATGCTCGAGGTTCAACTCCGGCAGGCTGGCCGGGCGCTCGGCCAGGGTCCGGGCGTGGAACGCGCTGCGCCGATGCTCGGTGTGGCTGACCACGGCCCGCTCCAGGCTGGCCACATGGCGCCGGGCCACCGCGCCCCAGGCCATCCCCCGTCCGTACTCGGCCGCGCGCTGGCGCATCGCGCCGGCGCGCTCCGGGTCCGCCAGCAGCCCGATCACCTCCCGGGCGATGGCGGCGGAATCCCGCCACGGCACCAGCAGGCCGCGGCCGTCGGCGAGCAACTCCGTGGCGTACCGGTAGGGCGTGGAGACGACCGCCTTGCCGGCGCCCACCGCGTAAGCCAGGGTACCGGAGGTGCTCTGCGCCGGATTGAGATAGGGCGTGACGTAGATATCGGCCGCGGAGAGAAACTCCCCCAGCTCGGCCTGGCTGACGAACCGGTTGTGGAAGATCATGCTGCCGTCCACGCCCAGCCGCTGGGCCCGGGCCTCCAGCATCAGGCGGTAGGTCTCGCCCGACTGCTCCAGCACGTGCGGGTGGGTCGCGCCGAGCACGATGTACACCGTGTCCGGATAGGCCTCCAGGATCGCGGGCAATGCGTCCACCACGTGCTCGATGCCTTTGTCCGGCGACAGCAGCCCGAAGGTGAGGATCACCGACTTGCCCTCGACGCCAAGTCGATCCTTGTCCCCGGGGGCGAACATCACTTCCGGAATGCCGTGCGGGATCAGGTCGATCTTGTCCGGCGTGACGCCATGGACCTGCTGCAGCAACGCGGAGCCATGTTCACTCATCACCACCAGGCGCTCCGACAGCCGCACGATCTCGTCCATCACCCGGCGCTGAGTCGGATCCGGATCAGCGAGGATGGTATGCAGCGTGGTCACGATCGGCATCCGGAGTTCGCTCAGCAGAGGCAGCACCAGGTTCCCGGCCTTGCCCCCGAAGATGCCGTACTCGTGCTGCAGCGAGACCGCGTCCACGGTGGACACATTCAGGAAATCCACCGCCCGGCGGTAGCCGGCCACCTCGTTCTCCTCGATCTCGAACCGCACCATCGGCGGGTAATCCTGCCGCTCGCCGGCGTCATTCATGGCCACGACGAAGCACGCCAGGGCCGGGAACTCCGCGGCGATCGCCGCGCCCAGGTCGGTGGTGAAGGTGGCGATGCCGCACTGCCGCGGCAGGTGGTTCCCCAGCAGCGCGACCTGCTGCAGCGCCGGTGGGGCGTGATTGCCGCGCGGCCCCCTGGACCACGCGGGTGGCGAGGCGGGAACCGCCGGAAGTGCGAGAGCCACAGGTCCCAACCCTGCTGGCACGATGGAGCGAAGGACCGGCAACTCGGAGGGGAGGGGGCCGGAGGCACGCCTGCATG
>CALMOP010000040.1 GCA_937871775.1 uncultured Gemmatimonadota bacterium
CGAAACTACCGCGACTTCCTCGAGACCCGGCCGGAGCTGTTCGCGGCCTCGTATCCCTGGCTGCTGAACCGGGGCATCTTCATGACCCCGGGGGACGAGGAACAGTGGACCCTGTCGATCCAGCACAGCGAAGCGGACGTCGATCGGTACGTTGAGGTGTTCGAGGGGTTCTGCCGGGCGTTGGCGTAGGGGCGACCCGTTGGGTCGCCCCTGCGGCTAATGTCCCACCGGCCGATCCCGATACGGGAACCAATACCCCTTCCGCTCCATCTTGTAGTCCAGGTGGACGTGCTTCGGCTCCCGGAACGCGTCCAGCCCTTCCTCCCCCAGTTCTCTTCCGATGCCGCTCATGCGCATGCCGCCGAAGGGAGCGGCGTCGTTGTCGCTCAGCGGGTCGTTGATCCAGAAGGTGCCGGCCTTGATCTCGTGCATGGCCCGCATGGCCAGCTCGAGGTTGTTGGTGTAGATGCAGGCGCCGAGTCCGAAGCGGGAGTCGTTGGCCAGGCGGATGGCCTCGTCGGCGTCCCGGGCCACGGTGAGTGACAGCACCGGCCCGAACACCTCTTCCCGGGTCGGCAGCGACCCGTGCGCGACGCCGGTGAGCACCGTCGGTTGGTAGAAGTAGCCCTTGAGTCCATCGGGGCTGACTCGGCGACCGCCCCGGGCCAGCGTCGCACCCTCCTGCACCGCGGTGGCCACCTGCCCCTCCACCAGCGCCAGGGCCTCGGCCGAAATCAGGGGACCGATGTCGACCGTCGGGTCCATCGGGTCGCCCAGTCGGAGCCCGGCCACGTAGTCCAGCAACCGACGGGAGAACTCCGCCGCGATCGACTCGACCAGGTAGATCCGCTTGGAGGAGGTGCACACCTGGCCGGCGTTGAGCAGCCGGGCCCAGGCAACCCCCGGCACCGCCACGTCCAGGTCGGCATCCTCGAACACGATGAACGGGTCGATGCTGCCCAGCTCCAGGTTCACCTTCTTGAGCGACTCCCCCGCCAGGCTGGCGATCTTCCGCCCCGCGGCCACCGAGCCGGTGAAGGCGATGAGGTCCACGGCGGGATGGCGCACCAGCGCCCCTCCGGTTTCCGGCCCGCCGGTGACCACGTTCACCACTCCGGGGGGGAGTCCCTCGTAGCAGTCGGCCAGCAGCAGGTTGGACAGCGGGTTCTGATGCGGCGGTTTGCACACCAGGGTATTCCCGGCCATCAGGGCCGGGGCCACCTTCCAGGCCATCAGCAGCAGCGGGAAGTTGAACGGCACGATGGCCGCCACCACGCCGAAGGGCTCCTTGATGGTGAAGTTCACCTGGTGGGGCGCGACCGGGGGGATCGAGTTGCCGAAGCTCTGCCGTCCCACCTCGGCGTAGTAGTCGAAGCAGGCCGCTACCCACTCGATGCAATCCACCGCCTCGATCAGCGGCTTGCCGGTTTCCCGGGCCATCAGCGTGGAGAGGTCCCGCTGCCGGGCCCGGATCCGGGTGGCGACCTCATGCAGCATCCTGGCCTTGTCCGCCCCGGGAATGCGCCACCAGGCAGGCTGGGCGGCGGCGGCCGCAGTAACCGCCGCGTCCACGTCCTCGTGATTGCAGTCGATTGCGGTGCCCAGGGGCTCCAGCGTCGCCGGGTTGACAATGGTGCGGGTGACGCGAGAACGGGCCGGGCGGCGGCGTCCCGCCACGAACAGCGGCATCGGGTCCGGCATTGGGTGTCTCCTGGCGGGAGAGGCTCAGTCAGGCGGGTGAAGTTGCACCGGGACCGGACTGCGGGGAAGGCACCGGCATCGGGAGCCACCCCCCAAAAGGACGAAACGCCCGATTCCTGTTGGAATCGAGCGCCACACCACGGCCTGGCATCACCCGGTTGCCGCCTCCGGGGCCCCGAAGGGCTATGCTTCTTGTTGCAGAGATATATAGTAGGGGCGGTCGTTGGAAGCAAGCCGGTTCAGGAGTGGTGTCAGATAATTGTACAGTTGTGCCGCAAGCGGGTCTCGCGTGGCGGGTGGTGGGTCAACAGGAATACCGAGTACCGAGTACTGAGTACGACTACCTGCCCCCGACCCCCGGCTGGAGCAGACACCCCAAGAACGGCTTCGCCCCCCCCTGACGGACCACGCACTACGCTCCACGCACCACGCACTACGCTCCACGCACCACGCACCACCCACCACGCACCACCCACCACGCATTACACTTCACGCGGACCCGATATTCCCGTGCCAACCGCTACGGCAACACCGCCGCAGGACGGAGTGCCACGGCGCTGCTGCGGGAGCTCAAGGCGGACCTGGGAC
>CALMOP010000041.1 GCA_937871775.1 uncultured Gemmatimonadota bacterium
TCACCGCGAGGGGGCGCACCGAACTGATCGTGTGTCGGGTCGCGACGACAGATCTCCTGGCGCTCGCCGCATCCACCAAGAGCAAACTCCAGGTCGGGCGCTTCACCATCAAGCTGGACGCACATGCCCGTGAAGGCCTGCAGGCTTTCGCTCGCCGGCTCATGCCGGCCGCGCCGTGAGGAGTCCAGTGATGCGGGTTCGTTGGACCATCCTATCAGGCCTCGCCGGGGCACTGCTCAGTCCGCCGTCGGGCGCGGAGGGGCAGTTGCCGGCGGGGGCGGATACGCTCCTGGCTCGGCTCACGACCGAGGCAATCGCCTCCGCGCCGGTGATTCTCCGGAGTGACGCGCGCGCACGGGCCGGGTCCACCAGGGTCCGACCGGCCGGCGCCCTCCCTGATCCCATGGCGAATCTCGGGGTCATGGATCTCACCCTGCCGCGCTTCGGATTTCGTCAGAGCGACTTCACCGAGGTCGACTTCGAAATCTCGCAGCAGTTCCCATGGCCGGGCACACTCGGGGCCCAGACCCGCGCTGCCCGGGCGCTGGCGCGGGGAGCGACGTCGGAGACCGCGGTGCTCCGCCGTGAGGTCGCGGTGCGAGTCGCCACGCTGTACTACCGGCTGCGCTACGTCATCACGGCGAAGCAGATCCTCGCCCAACAGCGGACTCTGGTGGAAAGCACCGTCGAGATCGCCACGGCGCGTTACGGCACCGGCAGCGTGTCGCAGAGTGACCCGCTCCAGGCCCGCATCGCGCTGGCTCGGCTGGTGACCGAGCAGGCGTCCCTCCGGGCCGAGGAGGCCGGCATCCGGGCCGACCTCCGGGCCGTGCGAGGGCTCCGAGGAGCCGAACAGCTGCTGGTGCCGCCGCTCGATGCCGATAGCGTCGCGCTGATTGTCGAAGACGCCGATTCACTGCACGGTGCTCACCTGTCGGGCCCCGATCCGCTGGGCACGCATCCGCGACTGGAGGCACAGCGGGCCGCCGTGGAAGCGGCCGACGCAACGGCCCGGGCCGAGGGTTTGAGCGCCCGGCCCGATTTCGAAGTGTCCGCTCGCTACGGCGCCCGGCCCCTCGGCTCGGATTTCTTCTCGGCCTTCGTCGGTGTCCGGATCCCCCTCTGGGCCGGGAGAAAACGGCGATTGCTGGCGCAGGCGGCGCGGATCGACGCTGAGGCCGAGCGACGCGGGCTGGATGAGGAGCAGGCGGCACTGACGGCGGAATTGGAGCGTACCCTCGCGGATGCCAGAGCGGGGGCGATCCGGCTCCGGCTCCTGGTGAGCAGTGTGCTGCCGCTCACCCGTGAAGGGGTCGACGCCGCCCTGCGTGGGTATCGCACCGGCCAGAGTGACTTTCTCAACGTGTTTGCGGCCGTGGATACCCACTATCGTGCAGAGCTCGAGGCGGCCGAGGTGGCCGCCGAGCACCTGACTCATCTCGTCATGCTCGAGCAGCTGCTCGCGCAGGAGGACGCCCCATGATCCCGCGTACCCTCACTCGTGTCCATCAGTGCGCCATCGGGGGCGCGGCACTGACCCTCGCGCTTGCCGGTTGTGGCAAGCCTCGGCCGGTGAGCGGCGGTGCCACGGTGGACACGCGGAGCATGGCCCCGGACGCCGCCACCGAGCGGCCGGGCATGGCCGACATGCCCGGCATGAACATGTCCGGTGACTCCGGAGTCGTCCTGGACCGTCCAGCGGCCTCGCGGCTCGGGATCACATTCGCCCGCGCGGCCAACCGGCCAGTCAGTCAGGGCATCCGACTCGCGGGAACGCTCACCTACGCCGAGCCACGGCGGACCTACGTCAACGCCCGGATCAGTGGCTGGATTGAGCGCCTCGATGCGGACTACGTCGGCAAGCCGGTACGAGCGGGAGAGGTCTTGCTGGCCATCTACTCTCCGGAACTGCTGAGCGCCCAGGAGGAGTACCTTGCCGCCCGACGGCTGGGGGATGCCTCGCTCGTCGCGGCGGCGCGACGGCGTCTGACACTGTGGGACATCCCGGAACAGGCGATCGCCGAATTGGAGCGAAGCGGGCAATCGCACCGGGCGCTCGAGCTGCGGGCTCCGCGGAGCGGTGAAATCGTCGAGAAGATGGTGACGGACGGCCAGGCGATCCACGCCGGCGACAACCTGTTCCTCATCGCCGATCGGAGTACGCTCTGGGTCAATGCCGCCGTCTTCGAGATGGACGCGCCGCTGGTAAAGGTCGGCACACCGGTATCGGTGGCGATCGGCGCACTGCCTGGACACCGGTACCCGGGGCGGGTCACCTTCATTCAACCGAAGGTGGACGAGAAGACCCGGACACTTACCGCCCGGGTCGAGGTCGCGAACCGTGACGGTCAGCTGCGACCCGGCATGTATGCGACCGTGGAGACCGTACCAGCCGGCCAGGTGGCCCTGGCCGTCCCACTCGAGGCGGTGCTGCCCACCGGCACCACGAACCTGGTCTTCGTCAATCGCGGTGACGGGACGTTCATGCCTCGGGAGGTGATCGTCGGTGCCCGCGGTGATTCGCTGGTGGAGATCCGGCAAGGCCTCAGGCTCGGGGACGAGGTGGTCGCCTCGGCGACCTACCTGCTCGACTCCGAGTCGAATCTGGCCGCGGCCATGCAGGGCCTGATGCTGCAGATGGGCATGGGACTGAATATGGGCGGCATGGATGCTGGAAAGGAAGCGCGGCCATGATCGCCAAGATCATTGCCTGGTCACTGTCCCGGCGCGGTCTGATCGCGATAGGCGCGCTGGGGCTGCTCCTGGCCGGGGCGCTCTACGTGCGTTCGATGCCGGTGGATGCGATCCCCGACCTGTCCGATGTGCAGGTGATCGTCTACACCGAGTATCCCGGGCAGGCACCGCAAGTGGTGGAAAACCAGGTGACCTACCCGCTGGTGACGGCGCTGCTGGGTGTACCCAGGGTGAAGGTGGTGCGCGGACAGTCGATGTTCAGCACGGCGTTCGTGTATGTGATCTTTCAGGAGGGCACCGACCTGTACTGGGCCCGGTCCCGGGTCCTGGAGCGGCTCAACGCGGTACAGTCCCGGTTACCGGCCGGTGCCAGGACCGAGCTGGGGCCGGATGCGACCGGTGTCGGTTGGGTGTACCAGTATGCCGTGGAGGGAGCCGGCTATTCGCCGGCCCAGCTCCGCTCGATCCAGGACTTCCAGCTGCGCTACGCGCTACAGGGGCTTCCCGGCGTGGCCGAAGTCGCCAGTGTCGGCGGCTTCGTGCGGCAGTACCAGGTGCTGCTCGATCCGACCCGGCTGCAGTCCTACGGGGTCACCGCCCAGGAGATCACCGACGCCGTGCGCAACGCCAACCAGGATGTGGGTGCCCGGACGCTCGAGGTCGCGGGCAGCGACTACGCCATCCGTGGACTGGGCTACTTCCGGGGGGTCGAGGATATCGCCAACGTCGCGGTGGGTGTCGGGACCGAGGGACGTCCGGTCCGGGTGGGAGACGTGGCGGACGTGACACTGGGATCGGATTTGCGAGTGGGGATCGCCGAGCGCAATGGGCAGGGCGAAGCGGTGGGTGGGGTGGTGGTCATGCGCATCGGGGCGAACGCGCTGGACGTCGTGTCACGGGTCAAGGCCAAGGTCGCGGAGCTGGCCCCTTCGCTCCCACCCGGGGTGCATGTGGTCACGACCTATGACCGGACCGACCTGATCCATCGTTCGATCGCGACTCTTCTCCGCACCCTGCTGGAGGAGTCGCTGATCGTCGCCCTGGTCTGCGCCGCGTTCCTGCTCCACGCCAGGAGTGCGCTGGTCGCCATTGTCACGCTGCCGCTGGGCATCCTGGCCGCGCTGGCCCTGATCCGGTGGATGGGTATCAACGCCAACATCATGTCGCTGGGCGGCATCGCCATCGCCATCGGGGCCATGATCGATGCGGCCATTGTGATGATCGAGAACCTGCACAAGCACATCGAGCACGAGCCGGACCGGCCTCACTGGGAGCGGGTCCTGGCTGCGTCACGAGAGGTGGGACCGGCGCTGTTCATGTCGCTCCTCATCATTACGCTCTCCTTCCTGCCGGTCTTCACCCTGGAGGACCAGGAGGGCCGGCTGTTCCGGCCGCTGGCGCTCACCAAGACTTTCGCCATGGCCGCCGCCGCGCTCTTGTCGGTGACCGTGGTGCCGGTCCTGATGGGGTACTTCGTGCAGGGACGCATCCGGCCGGAGAACGCCAACCCGCTTAACAGATGGGCCGCGGCCCTGTATCGTCCGATCCTGCGGTGGGCGCTCCGGTGGCGGTTGCTGGTGCTGGGTTTGGCGGCTGCACTGCTCGTGATCACGCTGCTGCCCCTGAGGCAGCTTGGCAGCGAGTTCATGCCCCCGCTCCGGGAGGGCAGCCTGATGTACATGCCGAATACGCTGCCCAGCGTGTCGCTCACCCAGCAGCGGCGGCTGCTCCAGGTTGAGGACAGCATCCTGATGAGCTTCCCCGAGGTGGAGTCGGTCTGGGGCAAGGCGGGGCGGGCCAACACGGCGACCGACTGGGCCCCGATCTCAATGGTGGAGACCACGGTGAACCTCAAGCCCCAGGACCAGTGGCGGGCCGGCATGACCCAGGACCGGTTGATCGTCGAGATGGACCGGCGGCTCCGGATTACGGGGGCGGTGAACAGCTGGACCATGCCGATCAAGAACCGGACGGACATGCTGTCCACCGGCATCCGGACGGCCCTGGGGGTCAAGATCTTCGGGCCGGACCTGGAGGTGATTCAGCGGATCGGACATGAGATCGAGGCAACGCTCTCCTCGCTCCGCGGGACGTCGAGCATTTATGCCGAACGCTCGTTCGGAGGCCGCTATCTGGACATCCGGCCGAAGGCGGAGGCACTGGCGAGGTATGGGCTCACCACGGCCGAGGTGCAGGAGGAGCTTGGCATGGCGCTGGGCGGTGATCTGGTGACGACGACCGTGCAGGGGAGGGAGCGCTACCCGGTTCAGGTCCGCTACGCCCGCGATTTCCGGGACACACCGGAGGCCATCGGGCGCCTGCTGATCAGCGGGAAGGAAGGGATCCAGGTCCCGCTCGCCCAGGTGGCACAGATCGGATTCGCCCCCGGCGCGCCGATGATCCGCAGCGAGAACGGCGAGCTCAACGATCTGGTGTCCATCGATGTCCGGGGCCGCGATGTCGGCGGCTACGTCGCCGAGGCCAAGCGGCTCGTGGCGCGGCACGTCCGGATGCCACCGGGCTACCGGCTCGAGTGGAGCGGCCAGTACGAGGCGCTGGAGCGGGTGAAGGCGCGGCTCCAGGTGGTGGTGCCGCTCACGGTGGCCGTGATCATGCTGCTGCTGTACCTCACCTTCGGCTCCATCGTGGAGACGGCCATCGTCATGCTGAGCCTGCCGTTCGCGCTGATCGGAGGGGTGTGGACGATGTGGCTCTTCAATTTCAATCTCTCGGTGGCGGTCGCGGTGGGATTCATCGCGCTCGCCGGCGTGGCGGCCGAGACCGGCGTGGTGATGGTGCTGTACCTGGATCACGCCTGGGAGGCGATCGCGGGGCCGGGGCGAACCCCTGGTCTGGGGGAGCTGATGCAGGCGATTGAAGCGGGTGCCGTCAACCGCCTCCGCCCGAAGCTCATGACCGTCGCCGCCATCATGCTCGGCCTGTTGCCGGCGCTCTGGTCGCACGGCACCGGGGCCGAGGTGATGCAGCGGATCGCGGCACCGATGGTGGGGGGCATGGTGACCTCAACCGTCCTCACCCTGATGGTCATCCCGGTGCTGTACTTCATGTGGCGCCGGCGGGCGGTGATTGACGAGTGACGATTTGAGAAGTGACGATTGCAATAGGTGGGTCCCAAGAAGGCAGTTCACAATCGTCAATCGTCAATCGTCAATCAGCCCTACTCAGCCCTCGGCAGCAGTCCGTCTTTCACTCCAACACGGAGACTCAGACCATGCGAATCGGACCAACGGTGGCGGTGCTCGGGTTGCTGGTGGCGGTGGCCTGTGACAGGAAGCAGGAGGTGGCCCAGGTCCCCGCGGCGGATACCGCGGGCAAGATGGGTGGCATGCAGATGGCCATGCAGGGCATGCAGATGATGCCTCTGATGCGAGCCCACCTCGACTCGCTCGGCGCCATGGAGCCGGCGCGGATGGCGGCGGCGATGGCGGCCCACCAGGACCTCGCCTCCCGCATGATGGACGCCATGGGGGCGGACATGCGGGGAATGGGCATGAAGCCCGATTCCGCCTGGACGGCGCTGGGTGACTCGCTGCGGCAGGATCTGGCCGAGCTGCCCGGTCTCTCCGGCGCGCCGCTCAAGAACCGGATGCAGGCCCACATCGGCCGGATGCAGCGCATGCTCATGAGGCATGAGGGAATGATGCACATGTAACCACCGGTGCCCGGGCACAGGCAACCTCCGTGGTCTTGCGGAAGAGGCGGAACAAGTCGACCACGGTCAAGCCGACGCAGACCAGGCCGGCGGACACGGAAGCGATGTGGCCGCTCAGGCTGCGCGGATGACGACCCCTGCGGCGTGATCTTGGGTGTCTGTGTCATCTGCGGGTGGTCGGCGCAAACGGTGGTTCAGAACCACTGCCGAAGCCAGCGCCACTCGAACAGCACCTTGCCCCAGTGCCAGAAGCGGTTCGGCCCTCTGAGTGTGATCTGCGGCACGGGTTTGGCATAGAAGTTCCCCGCCCCGAAGCCAGCCCGACCGTCGCCAGTCTCGAGAAAGCACTCCCCGTGCCCGTCGAAGGTCCGACGAACCCCGGAGCCTTGCCAGCGCGCCGCGAGGTTCGCGGCAACGACCTCCGCCTGGTGATGGGCGAAGACCCCTGCCTTGGGAAGTGGCTTGCCCATGGCCAGCGGAACCGTCGTCACGTCTCCGATGGCGTAGACGCCTGGTACCGTGGTCGCGAACATCTCCCGATCCACCCCGATCCAGCCTCCCTCCAAGGCGAGGCCGGAGCGGCGCACCACGGCGGGCGCCCGGTGCGGCGGGATGTAGATCAGGAGGTCGTACTGCGCGGTCGTCCCACTGGCGAAGGCGAGGCTCCGGGCGCCGGGGTCCACGGTCACCACCTGGTGTTCGGGGTGATACCGGACACCCCGGCTCTCGACCAGCTGTCGCACCGCGGCTGAGACCGCCGGTCCGGCGACCCCCATGGGCCCGGCTTCGGCGGCGTAGAAGTCGAGTTCGGTTGCCGCGCGCTGTCTATGGCTCCGGAGCCACGCCTCGACCAGCATCGCGGCCTCGTAGGGGGCGGCAGGGCATTTGTAGGCGGGGGCCGCGGTGAGAATCGCCACCCGCCCCCCTCGAAACGACCCCAGCGCGTCTCGAATCGCCATCGCCCCGTCGAGAGTGTAGAGATTGTGCCCCCCCTCGGCGAGTCCGGGTATGATCTCGGGCGCCAGCTCAGCGCCGAGGGCGACGATTACCGCATCACCCATGTACTCCCGGCCACCGGCGGTCACCACGTGGCGCGACGGGTCGAGGACCTCGATGGTGGCGGTGACCAGTTCGACTCCCTTCCGGGCCAGGCGGTCGAGCGGGCGTTGGATCTGTTCCGGCCGCCGGTCCCCGACCGCGACCCAGAGTAGCGAGGGCTGGAAGAGGTGCTGGCGCTCGCGTTCGATCAGGATCACCCGATGGTCGCGTGGCAACGTCCGGCGAAGCCGATCGGCGGCGACCAGCCCGCCGACGCCACCGCCGAGAATCAGAACAGTCTTGCTTGACATGGTCACCTCGCTAGAAGACCAGGACCCGGTCCGCCCACAGGGTCCAGTCGGTCAGCTCCTCAAGCGTGCTGCGCGACACGGCGAGAACGCGAACCCCTCTGGCCTCCTCGCCTCCTCGCCTCCTCGCCTTCTCGCCTTACGGAAAGATCCCCAGCTGCTCGTAACTCGTCGCTACCTTGTCGATGGCCACCATCATCGCGGCAGTGCGGAAATCGATCTTGCCCTTGTGCTCGAGCCACACCTCCCGGATCGGGTGGTAGGCGCCAATCATGGTCTCCTCCAGGCCGGAGTTCACCAGGTCTTCTTCGTCTGCGCCCTTGGTGAGCCGCTCGGCCTCCGCGGTAGTGAATTTCCGCCCGGTCATGTCTTCCACCGCTTCCAGCAGCCGGCCGTAGGCGCCCTGCTCGAACCGCTTGTTCATGCGCCCGAAGCGGACGTGGCCCAGGTTCTTGACCCACTCGAAGTAGGAGACGGT
>CALMOP010000042.1 GCA_937871775.1 uncultured Gemmatimonadota bacterium
ATCCGGGCCAGGAGGCCCGGGAATGGGAGGGTGCTGTCGATCGGAGTGGGGAGGACCGCGACGGCGGGAGGCGGGCCGGGTGGCGGCAGCGAATCGGCGGCGGCGGACTCATCGCGCCGGTCGCGGCAGGCCAGGCCGCCCAGACCACCCGTGGCCATCACGACCAGGGCTACCAGCCGCCAGCCTGGACGTATCTCGCTCCGGTTCATGCTCCCGCCTCTCTGACGAAGTTCATGGCGCCGACCCGCTCCGCCCCGGCAGGCGGCGATCCTTCCAGTTCCACCACTGCAGCAGCATGGGTCTCGGCCGCCGGGTTCGGCTGAAGTAGACAGCACAGCGGAACACATAGAGCAGGCAGGGGTCCTGGCGCACCCCGCGCAGCGCATTCAGCGATTGGTACATCCGCTCAGGATCGCGGCGGCTCAATCCGGCCAGGCTGGTGACGCCGAGGTCTCGCAGGTCCCGCGCGATACTGGGCCCGACGCCTGGAATGCTCTGCAGCACTGCTCCAACCGTATGGTCCGGGGCGGTTCGGTGCCCGGCCGGTCGCCGGGCTCGGCGCGGAGTGGTCATCGAATCTCCACGGTGCGTGGCAGCCATCTCGCAAGTAATGCGGGCCATCCCGGGATGCGCAAGTTGGGGCAGCCGGTTAACCACATAACACTCGGCGATCGATCCACTGGGCGGCAAACGTGCCGCGAATCCGGTCTCCACCCGCGAGCTCGACATCGAGGGCGCCCCGCAGGGTATCGCCGATTGCCCCGATCCAGACCGCTCCTCCGGTGAGCGACTCACAGGTTCCGGCACGGTCGCAGCGGGCCACCTGCCCTGGCTCCGGCTGCGCCGGCCATTGGAACGACTGTCCCTTCAGGTCCGAGCGGCCTTTCCAGAGCGTCACGCGCAGGAAACTTCCGGCCGGGGTTGACCCGGCGGAGTCGACGGGCACCGGTGTCAGCGTCACGGCCACCGCCGCTCCGTCCCAGGGAGCACAGTCCGCCTGGGCGTAGGCGAATGGATAGCCGGGGACGGTATCGGTGGGCGGGTTCCCGGGGCCCGATCCGTCGCACGACAGGATGGACAGGAGGAAGAGGGGGACCAGGGGTTTCCGCACGGGCATCTCGCTGGTTGAGGATGATCGGAATACGCTTCCTGCCGCCTTGGCCCGGTACCGCCGGACCAGTCGTACCGGGCTCAGCTCCCCTCAGGGTGATCGAAGGTGACTTCGACCACATAGCCATGTTCGGCGAACATGTGGCCCAGCAGGTCCCGGGCGCTGGCCTCGGCGTGCTCGATGACGGCGAGGTCGCCAGCCGCGCGCGCCAGTTGGTGGCGCGCCAGCAGAAAGATGGTATCCCGATCCGCGGGATGAAACGGGTTCCACAGCCCCCGTTGCTCGTCATAGGTCTTGAGGTCCACCACATCGATACCCAGCAGCCGTGCCGGCGGCAGCTGGATGCTGATGCGATGGTTGGTCTGGTCGATCCGGATCGCCGGGGTGGTGGAGAGATCCAGGCCGACCAGTACCTTGCCGGTGGCGATGACCAGAGAGCGCTTGGTGGAGCCGAGCCAGGTATTGCGGTAGGTCACGACGTCCCGCACCAGGGCCTCGGTCGTGATCAGCTTGGCGACCGCCTGCAGCCGATCCACCACCATGGACTGGTCCACGACGGTCCGTCCCGCCACTCCGCCGCCGGCGACCAGACGGTTGGCCGCCCACCCCCCCGCCAGCCCCAGCACCAGCGCCAGGGCGGTCAGGGTCAGGCCGATACTGCCGCGCCAGGCAAGGGACATGGACTCGCTCTCAGTGGAGAGGTCGAATGTGCCGGGTGCACCTCTCGTGCGCCACCCGGCCATGGGGTCAGCGGAAGGTCGCGATGTCCGCGAGCGGCTTTCGCTCCAGCCGGGGAACCCGTGCGTCTGGCGCGGGATATCCCACCACCACCAGCATCACCGGGCGCTCATTGGCGGGACGCCCCAGCAACCGGGCGAGAAAGCCCATGGGACTCGGCGTATGGGTCAGGGTGGCCAGGCCAGCATGATGCAGGGCGGCCAGCAACAGCCCGGTGGCGATGCCGACCGATTCATTGACGTAGTAGTGGGTGCGGCGGGTCCCATCCGGAGCGAGACCATAACGCGCCGCGAAGACGGCGATCAGGTAGGGCGCGGTCTCGAGGTAGGGCTTGTGGGCGTCGGTTCCCAGCGGGGCCAGGGCGGCCAGCCATTCCGGCGGTGCGGTGCGGTAGAACTCCTGCTCCGCCGCCTCCGCCGCTGCCCGGATTGCGCGCTTCAGATCCAAGTCACTCACCACCACGAAATGCCACGGCTGCAGGTGGGCCCCGCTGGGGGCCGATCCGGCGGAAGTCAGGCAGGCCTCGATCACCTCGCGCGCCACCGGCCGGTCGCTGAACTGGCGGGTGGTCCGGCGCCGGGCCAGGTCGGCGGCGAAGGCCCGGCTCCGGGTGAGCATCTCCTCGGGCGGGTATTCGCGGTAGGTCCGAAGCGGCTCGAAGCCCTCTCCCGAAACGTCGTCCCCCATGGTGGATCCTCCCGGGGTGGCGCGGCGGTGCGGCGGCGATCGCAGGGGCAAATCGCCCGTGCTGAGCGCGCCGGTCTGGCTAGAAGTGATCGGCGGTGTAACGGTGGGCCCAGTAGATGCCCGCCCCGGTTCCGACCATGCTCACGATGAAGGCCGTGAACACCCCACCGAACTGCTCTCCCAGCCACCAGCCGACCCAGCCCCCCACGGTCGCCCCGATGAACCACAGCAGCTTGGCCATGGCTATGGCGCGCTGCCGATGGAATCAGCCAGGTGGGCCTGGTTGCTGGTGCTGTCCGCGACGGTCATGGCTTTGCCGACCACCGAGGCACCCGGCACCGCTGAGTTGGCGATGACGCTATCGGCCTCCCGTTCGCTCCGGCCGGTGCTGGTCCTGGTGCTCGAGCCGCAGGCCGCGGTCAGCAGCAGGCTTCCGAGCCAGAGGGGTCGTATCGATCCGGTCATGACGGCTCCTGGAGAAGGGAGAGAGGTGTTGCCAGCAGCCCCGATCGCGACCCAGCGTGTAGCCCGCGGGCTCGCCGCGATTCCATCTCCCTGCGTCGTCACCACGAACCTCCGGTCAGCCCGGTTCGGGGGCGGTGAGGGTCGGGTGCGACACATTGCCGGTGTTGCGGGTGCCCAGCGGCTCAAACAGCATGACCGATGCCTCGCGGGCCGCGACCGGCCTGTGCTCGATTCCCCTGGGCACCACCAGCAATTCTCCGGGGCCGAGTTCCACGCTGGTCGCGGAAGTCCATGCGGAACCGGCCCTCGAGCACCAGGAAGAGCTCGTCCTCTTCCGGATGATGGTGCCACACGAACTCGCCCTGGAACTTCACCAGCTTGACCGCCTGCCCGTTGAGCTGGGCCACGGTTCGCGGACGCCAGTGTTCGCTGATACCTGCCAGCTGCTCGGCCAGGCTGACCGGCGGGTGCGACACCTCAGGAACCCTCGTGATTGGGCACCCGTTCCAGCCGGATCAGCGCCAACAGTCCCCCCTTCTCGGGGAAGGTCGTGGCGGACTCCGCCGTGCGATAGCCCTTGAGAGACACCACCACCGCGGCGGCGAGTCCCGCCGGGATGTTGTGGACTTCGAACTGGCCACCCTCGTCGGCGACGGCGGAAAGCTTGGGGTCCTTCCCGAACTGGACCAGGACCCCCGCCAGCGCATGGCGCTGGTCGTCGGTGACGAACCCGACGAAGGAGCCGGCCGGTGTGGTGGAGCTGGTCGCAAAGGTGATGGGGCCGGTCGAGTGTGGCGCCGGACCGTGGGGAGAGGCCTGGGCGGCGACGCTCCGGAGGGCCGGCGGTGCGGCGAGCCACAGCAGGCTGACGACGAGGTGGCGAATCAGGTGCATGGGTGAGTCGGGGTCGGGGCCGCGAGCCGTGGAGTGTGATCAAGGTCTCCCGAAAACAAGCCCGGGTAGGCCGTCGGGCGCCAGAGGCGGCCGGCGAGAGCCAGGGTGCCAGCACCAGGGTCAGGTGATGCGTCCTGACGCATTCTCGAGGGCTGTCAGGGGCGGGCCCGGAGCAGCTCCACGATCCTGGCGGTCAGCGGTTCACCGGCCTCATTCGGAGGGAACCGCCGCACCACCGCCCCGCTTCGGTCGAGGAGGAACTTGGTGAAGTTCCACTTGATGGCCTCGGTGCCCAGCAGGCCCGGCTGGGCGGACTTCAACTGCCGGTACAGCGGATGGGTGCCCGGTCCGTTGACCTCGACCTTGGCGAACAGCGGGAAGCTGACCCGATAGGTCGTGGAGCAGAACTTCCGGATCTCCCGGTTGGACCCCGGCTCCTGGTGGCCGAACTGGTTGCAGGGGAACCCGAGGACGGCGAGTCCCTGATCGCGGTACTGCTGGTACAGGGACTCCAGCACCTGGTATTGGGGGGTGAACCCGCAGTGACTGGCAACGTTCACGATGCAGAGCACCATGCCGCGAAACGGCGCCAGGGTGGTCGGCCGGCCTTCGATTGTCTCCACGGGGATCGCGAACAGATCCGCCGGTCGCGCCGGGGCGGGCCGGGTCACCGGTGGACCTCGAGCTGCACCGGGTCACTGCCGAGGTCGGAGCTCGGCTGGCGGAGCTCCAGCAGCATGGTGTCGCGCCACTGGCCCGCCCGTTCGGCGATCCGCTCGCGATAGCCGACGATCCGGAATCCGTGCCGCTGGTGGAGCTGCAGACTTGATGTGTTCTCCCGGAAGATCGAGGCCTGCAGGGTCCACAGCCCGGCCGACACCGAGGCCTCGATCACCGCGGCCAGCAGGGCGGAGCCCACACCGCGGCGCCAGGCCAATGGGGCGACATAGACGCTCACCTCCGCCACACCCCGGTAGGCCCGGCGGCTGGACACCGGACTCAACGCGGCCCAGCCGAGCACTGCCCCTGCCGGGCTGCACGCGGCTACCCGCGGAGCCGGGAGGTGGGCCGCGTCCCACTGTTCCCAGGAAGGCAGCTCGGTCTCGAAGGTGGCGTGTCCGGTCGCCATTCCGGCGGCATAGATCGCTTCGACGACCGGCCAGTCCGCCGCAACCATGGTCCGGAGACTGAAGGACACCGGTTCTCCTCCGCCGCTCCAAGCGTGTGGGGAGGCCTCGGCCGTTCGGGCCCAGGCCGATTCCGAATCATGCGCATGCTTGGAGGGAATGTGGGACCGCGGCAGGGACAAGGCAACGCTCCCCACGAGGCAGGAGGTCGGTGGCGGCGAGACCCCGGTCGGCGCGGGAGGATCTCCCGGGCCGGATTACGGCCCGCGCGCGGTGGGCTTAAGGGAGTCCGGTGGCCGGGGGTCGTTGAGCGCCGGGGCTGGAGGTCGATAGCCGGTTGATCGGCTCAGGGAATCGCTGAGTGCCGGGCGGAGATCGTCGGCGGTGCCCGGGCGGCCATCGAGGCCCACCGAGAAGAGGTCGTAGCTCTGCCCGCTGGGAGCGGGGTGATACTGGTAGAGTCGCGTCTGGAACAGGCCCGCGGCGAGGTCGTGGATACCGAGGAGCCGGGTGGGCACCGGCTGGCCTATCAGGGCGCGCAGGGTGGCAGGATAGCGGTACTGCTCCCGACGATAGTCTTCGAGGGCCAGCACCACCTTGGTCAAATCAGTGACGGTGGTCTCCTCGCGAGCCTGGCGCATGGCCGGAGAGTCGTGGGTGGACCAGGCGGCGATGAAGACCAGCGCCAGATTCGCCAGCGCGCCGGCAAACCCGAGGCCGACCGCGAGCCGGGCCCTTGGCCGATCCGAGAGCAGTCCCCAGGACACGGCGACTGCTCCCAGGAAGAAGCCGATGATCGGCAGGAACGCGCTCCCCGCTACGACCAGCAGCGGCCAGGCGGATTCCCGCTGTCTGCTCTCAGGCGGAGGTGATGGGCGGGGCGCCGTCATGAGGTCTGCATCGGAACCGCCCCGGCGCGGAGCCCGGTCGGCTCAGCTGGTCCGGGGTGGCTTGCCGCGACGCAGCACGTGTTTCACCCAGATCTGGGCCGCCGCGAGCGCGCGGCGCTTCCCGCCATGCCGGAGATCGGGGAAGAAGCTGACGAAGCGGGGCCGCTTGCCCTGGCGGGTCGTATGCCAGCCCAGGCGCACGAACCAGCCGTGGGTTGCGCGGTGGTCGATGCGGGAGATCCCGAAGCGGGGAGAGACCGGTTCGCGGCGAGGGGTGATGGTGCGGGTCGCCGTCCGCGGACGCCGAGTGGAGCGAAGGGCAGAGGTCGTGGCCATTGGCTTTCGTCGCGGACAGGGGAAAGTCATTGCGAACGCGGTCGGGACCGCCCGGTCGCGGCTCCATACCGAGGCCCGATCGACCGGGAGGGAGAGTATCGCGTCGCCAGCGCCGATCCACAAGGGGTCGGGCTAACGGCATGAAGCGGCTTCCTTCCATACCTGACGCCGAGGCCAGCCCGCTCAGCGATAGGTCACACCGGGATAGAGCAGCCCCGCCGCGCCGAGGAAGATCGGGTCGAACAGGTAGTGAAACACCTGCCACGCGACCAGGATGCCGATCCAGCCCAGGGCGGGAGTGGCCCGAATGAACTCCAGGTATCGGCGCGCGGTGTCGGGTCGCAGGAACAGCGGCACCACCCCGCTGCCGTCGAGCGGCGGCAGCGGCAGCAGATTGAACAGCCCGAGCAGGAGGTTCAGTGAAAAGGCCGCGCCGACCAGGAACGCCGCGGCCGGCCACAGGCCGGCAGCGTCGGTGGCCGCGATGTGTCCGAACGTGATCGATGGCGGTGCGGTCAGCAGGCCGCTCAGATGTCCGATCCGGATCAGCAGCCCGGCCAGCAGCACCAGCGACAGGTTGGAGGCCGGCCCTCCCAGCGCCATGAGCGCCGCGCGACGCGGGTGCCGGTCGGCCCAGCGCGGGTCGTAGGGGGCGCTGGCATAGCCGAATGGCCAGCCCGAGATCAGCACGCTGAGGATCGGCAGCAGCACCATGCCGAACGGTTCGCGGCGGATGTGGGGACGGGGATCGAGGGAAACCTGTCCGCCGTGGTATGCGGTCAGGTCGCCGCCCCGCTTGGCGACCCAGGCATGGGCCGCTTCATGGAGGGTGGTCGAGAACAGGAACACGACGTAGTACACCAGCCCATCGGCGAGCTCAGTCATCGGGTGGGTCGGGGATGGGGGGAAGGCGCGGTCCGGGTCGTGGCCGGCCTGTGATGGCTTCAGGGTTCCGGGCGCCCGTAGGTGCTTTGCGGCCCCATCTGGACGCCAGAAATATAGACCGCCTGCTTCCCGTACCCCGGTCCCTGGGGGAACCGCATCGCTCCATCGGCGAGCAGCACCAGCGAATCGGCCAGCATGATGCTGCCCCCGCCCAGGAAATCCCGGTAGGGCAGGGGTGTCGGTGGCTGGGGCACCGGCGAGTAGACCGTCATGCCCTCGCGGGCGGTGGTGAGGTAGTGAAGCACGAACTGTCCGGCCGCGATGGTATCGCCGCTCGGGTCCCGGAACACGGTACAGCGGTAGCGCGCCGGTTCGGCCGGCTCGCAGTCGAACCAGAGTCCTTCGTTGGTACCCGAGGCCCAGATCGCGGCGGCGGGGACGGTGGCCGGGCGGGCCGGGGCTACCCGAGCGGGACCAGAGCAGGCCCAGACACCGGTGGCAACTGCCACCAGCAAGACGGGGCGCCGCATGGATGCTTGCAGTGTGGGTCTCACGATCCCTCCGATCCGGAAGCTCGGGCAGTCGGCAGCAAGGCCAGCAGGACCGCCCCCATCGTGATCGCGACGCATGCCGGTCGGGTCAGGAGGTTCAGCAGGATGCTGGAATCCACCTCAATGTCCGTTCTCGACGGCCAAACCGCCAGCCCGGGCCTTCAGCCACGTCGGCCGAACCCTCGGCGGTGATTGCGGTGAGTTCCCACCACGGCGGGCGGGGTCGCCCCCATTGCATCGTGCCGATGCTCCCGCCTTCAAGGGTTCCGCCGGCCCGCGATCAGGAACAACGGCCAGGACACCAGGCGCTGGTTGGAGCCATCAGGCCAGCTCGCGACAAGGGGTTCGGCCAGGGTTTCGAGCGGGTCGCTGCCGGTCTCCTGCCGACACCGGGCTACCGCGGACCAGGTCCCGACATAGCCCAGCAGCGCGCTCCGGGTCCAGCGAGCCTGCATCGGGAACTCGGGGGGGTGCAGTCGAGGGAAGGGAAAGTCGAGGTCTCGGTAGGCGGTCTCCACCAGACGACGCTCGGGCGTCCACCAGGCG
>CALMOP010000043.1 GCA_937871775.1 uncultured Gemmatimonadota bacterium
TGTCGAACAGCGCGTCCACCGCCTCCTGCAGCATCCGCTTCTCGTTCCGGAGGATCACCTCCGGCGCCTTGTGCTGGATGAGCTTCTGGAGCCGGTTGTTGCGGTTGATCACCCGGCGGTACAGGTCATTCAGGTCGCTGGTGGCGAACCGGCCGCCATCGAGCGGCACCAACGGGCGCAGATCCGGCGGAATCACCGGCACCACGTCCAGGATCATCCACGCCGGGGCGTTCGGCACATCCCCGTTGTCGCCCGACGTCAGGAACGCGTCCACGATCTTGAGCCGCTTGAGCATCTGCTTCTTGCGGTGCTGGCTCGTCTCGCTCGCCACCGAGTTGCGCAGCTCTTCCGCCAGCTTCTTGATCTCGATCCGGTGCAGCAACTCGCGCACCGCCGGGGCACCGATCTCCGCCCGGAACCCGGTATCGCCTTCCTCCCGGGCCTTGTGGCGCATCTGGAGGTATTCGTCCTCGTCCAGCAGCTGGTTCGCCTCGACCTCCTGATCGCCCGGCTCGATGACGATGTAGTTCGAGTAGTAGATCACCCGCTCCAGCTCCCGCAGGGTGATGTTGAGCAGGTTACCCATGGGCGACGGCAGCGTCTTGAAGAACCAGATATGGGCCACCGGCACCGACAGCTCGATATGGCCCATCCGCTCCCGCCGCACCTTGCTGAGGGTGACCTCCACGCCGCAACGATCGCAGATCACGCCCCGGTATCGGATCCGCTTGTACTTCCCGCAATGGCACTCCCAATCCTTGACCGGACCGAAGATCCGCTCGCAGAACAGCCCGTCCTTCTCGGGCTTGAACGAGCGGTAATTGATGGTCTCGGGCTTGGTCACTTCACCCCAGGACCACCAGTACCGCTGCCCCTGCAGCTCCAGCCGCTCCCGTTCCTTGGTATCGCGGGGACCCCGGATCTCCTCGGGGGACGCGATCCGGATGCTGATGAAATCGAAGCTCGAGCTCTTGGGCTCGCGGCCGCTGCGAAAATCGATCATGGGTGCCCTCATTCCTGAATTCGGTGTCACTGCCACCGACTGAAATCGGTTCCGGGTCCCTGCCCTGGCCCCCGCCTACTCGTCCCCGTCGGCGGAGGTGCCGAGCGTCACCTTGAGGCCCAGCGCCTGCAGCTCCTTGACCAGCACGTTGAAGGATTCCGGAATGCCCGGTTCGGGCAGGTTCTGGCCCTTCACGATCGCCTCGTACACCTTGCTGCGGCCGTTCACGTCGTCCGACTTGACCGTCAGCATCTCCTGCAGCACATGGGAGGCGCCGTAGGCCTCCAGCGCCCAGACTTCCATTTCGCCGAACCGCTGTCCCCCGAACTGGGCCTTGCCGGCCAACGGCTGCTGGGTGACCAGCGAGTAGGGTCCGATGGATCGGGCGTGAATCTTGTCATCCACCAGGTGGGACAGCTTGAGCATGTAGATCTCCCCCACCGTGACGTCGCCCTCGAACTCCTGCCCGCTGCGGCCGTCCCGCAGCCGCGCCTTGCCGGTCGGGGTCAACCCCGCGGCACGAATCAGCTCCTCGGCGGCCTGGGCCACCTCGGCGGGCTCGCCCTTGCCGCTTGCCAGGATCGCCAGGGCCGGCCGGCCCGTCGCGTCGAGCAGTTCCGTCGGCGAGAGGTCCGCCCCCTTTTCCAGTTCCTTCATGGCCTTCTGCAGCGGCTTCTGGTCGACTGCAGAAGCCGACCCCAGCTGATGCTGGTGCTGCGCCAGCTCCTGTTTCCGCTGCTGCGCTTCCCGCTGCGCCAGTTCCCGGGCGGCCGCGGTCAGGAAGGTCTTCATGCTCTGATACAGGTCCCGCGTGCTCGCCGAGGCCCCCTTGATGGTGAGATCGGCGATGCCGGCCTCGGCGAGGTTGTGGGTCACCTGCCGCAGGTCAGCCACGATCTGGGTCACGGTCTCCACGCCCGGATCCGGGGCCACCTGTCGAAGGTGCAGCGCCTGCGCGGCCCACTTCACGCCCGCAATCCGGAGCAGGACTCCGATCTCATGCTCGTCCGCCCCGCGGAACACCGGGGTCTTGGCCTTGAACCCGAGAATCGAGGCGCACCAGCCCAGGTGGGTCTCCAGGATCTGCCCCACGTTCATGCGGCTGGGCACGCCCAGCGGGTTCAGCACGATGTCGACCGGGCGGCCGTCCGGCAGGAACGGCATGTCCTCCTCGGGGACGATCCGGGCCACGATGCCCTTGTTGCCGTGGCGGCCCGCCATCTTGTCGCCCACCGACACCTTGCGTTTCTCGGCGATGTAGACCTTCACCAGCTGGATCACGCCCGGAGGCAGTTCGTCCGGCTGCAGGATCTTGTCGATCTGGTCTTCGGCCTTCTCCTCCACCTTGGCCCGTTCCCGGGCCGCCATGTCGATGGAGGCGCGGATCCGCTCGTTGGAGACCTTGTTGGCCACCCGCAGGGTCTTGAGGTCGATCTCCCCCAGGTCGAGGTCGGCGAGCTGGCCGCGGCTGAGCCTGGTCCCGGCGGCCACCGCCTCCTCCACCGTCCCGGCCTTCAGCATCAGGGCCACCTCCTGGCCCTCCAGCAGCTGCTTCACCTCCTCGATCATGACGGTGCTGATCCGGGCCTTCTCGTCGTTCTCGACCCGACGCACTTCGCCGATCCGCTCGCCCCGGTCCTTCTCGACCACCTGGTCTTCGACCCGGGAGAAGATCTTGACGTCGATGACGACGCCCTTCATCCCCGGCGGGACCTTGAGCGAGCTGTCCTTCACGTCCTTGGCCTTCTCGCCGAAGATCGCGGTGAGCAGCTTCTCCTCGGGGGACAGTTCGGTCTCGCCCTTGGGGGTAATCTTGCCGACCAGGATGTCGCCCGACTTCACATGGGCCCCGATCCGGACGATGCCCCGTTCGTCCAGGTCCACCAGCGCCTCGTCGGACACGTTGGGGATTTCCCGGGTGATCTCTTCCTGGCCCCGCTTGGTGTCCCGCACGTGCAGCTCGAGCTCCTGGATGTGGATCGACGAGTACACGTCGTCCTTCACCAGCCGCTCCGAGAGCACGATCGCGTCCTCGAAGTTGTGTCCGTACCAGGGCATGAACGCCACCAGCACGTTGCTGCCCAGGGCCAGTTCCCCCGCCTCGGTGGCGGCGCCGTCCGCGATGACCTGGCCGCTCTTCACCCTGTCGCCCACCCGCACCAGGGGCCGCTGGTTGATGGCGGTGTCCTGGTTGGTGCGCCAGAACTTCCGCACCCGGTAGCGATCGTGCTGAGCCAGCCGCACCAGCGGTATCTGGGGATCTACCAGGCCCGGTTCGCCCGCGTCGACGATGATCTCGTCGGCCGTGACCCGGGTGACGGCCCCGGCCCGGCGGGCCACGATCACCGCGCCGGAGTCCGCCGCCACCTTGGCTTCCAGTCCGGTCCCCACGATCGGGGACTGGGGGAACAGCAGCGGCACTGCCTGGCGCTGCATGTTGGAGCCCATCAGGGCCCGGTTGGCGTCGTCGTGCTCCAGGAACGGAATCAGGGCAGCCGCGATCGACACCAGCTGCTCCGGGGCGACATCCATGAAGTCGATCCGGTCGGGCGCCAGCAGGGGGTAGTCATCGCCCTTGCGGCACAGCACCAGGTCCTCGACGAACTTGCCCGACGGGTCCAGCGCGGCGTTGGCCTGGGCCACCGCGTAGCCCTCTTCCTCACTCGCCGACAGCCAGCGCAGCTCGTCGGTCACCCGGCCCTGCTTCGCAACCCGGTATGGCGTCTCGATGAAGCCGAGATCGTTGATCCGGCCGTAGGTCGAGAGGCTGGTAATCAGCCCGATATTGGGGCCTTCCGGGGTCTCGATCGGGCACATCCGGCCGTACTGCGAGTAGTGTACGTCGCGGACTTCGAACCCGGCCCGCTCCCGGGTCAAGCCGCCGGGTCCCAGCGCCGAGAGTCGGCGCTTATTGGTCAACTCGGCCAGGGGGTTGGTCTGGTCCATGAACTGGGACAGCTGGGACGAGCCGAAGAAGGCCTGGATCACGGCCGACACGGTCCGGGCATTGACCAGGTCGTCGAGCGAGATCTTCTCCGGATCGGAGTTGATGCTCATCCGCTCCTTGACCAGCCGGGCCATGCGGGAGAGACCCACCGAGAACTGGTTGGCGATCAGCTCGCCCACCGACCGGATCCGGCGGTTGCCCAGATGGTCGATGTCATCGGTGAAGCCGCGGCCGTCGTTCAGATCCATCAGGTAGCGGATGATGGCGATGAAGTCCTCTTCGGTGAGGACGGTGTGGTTGGCCGGCGTGCGGAGCTTCAGCCGCATATTGATCTTGTAGCGGCCCACCCGGCCCAGGTCGTAGCGCTTGGGGTTGAAGAACAGCCGCTTCAGCGCCTCCCGAGCCGTCTCCAGATTGGGCGCCTCACCGGGCCGCAGCAGGGCGTAGATCTGCTCCAGTGCCTCGGCCTCGCTGTGGGTCGGGTCCTTGGCCAGGGTGTTCTTGATCAGGGGTGACTCGCCCCGACCCGCGGGCAGCAACACCTCGACCTTGGAGACCTCCGCCTTGGCCAGCTTCTTCCGCAGCGCCTCCGTGACCTCGTGGCCTGCCTCGGCCAGCACTTCGCCGGTCTCGGGATCCGCGACGTCGAACGCCAGCACCAGCCGGGGTCGCTCCCGGGTGGTGGTCGGCTGCTCGTCCTCCCGCAGATCGAGGGTGGTGTAGCCGGCAAACACCGTTACGGTCTTCACGCCGACATGGCGCAGCTGGTTCAGCCGTTCGGGAGTCAGCTCATCGCCCACCTGGGCCAGCGCCGCCCCACCCCGCTCCTCGGGGTTGGCCACGTCGGCCGCGACCAGCGCCCCCATCAGCTCGCGCCGTTCCTGCCGGCCTTCGAGCTTGCCGGTGATATCCAGCTCCTTGGTCGCGAAGAACAGCTTGAGGATCTCCGCGTTGGTGCCGTAGCCGAAGGCGCGCAGCAGCGCCGTCGCCGGGAACTTCTTCTTCTTGTCGATGTGGACGTAGATCACGTCGTGGATGTCGATCGTGAACTCCACCCACGAGCCGCGGAACGGGATGATCCGGGCCGAGAACAGCCGCTGGCCGTTGGGGTGGGTGTCCTCCTCGAACACCACGCCGGGCGAGCGGTGCAGCTGCGAGACCACGACCCGTTCGGCACCGTTGATCACGAAGGTGCCGAGGGGAGTCATGATCGGGAGTTCACCGAGGTAGACTTCCTTCTCGATCGCGTTCTTGAGCCGGCGCTGCCCGTCCACCTCCTCGAACACGTCGAGGCGGAGCGTCGCCTTGAGCGGCGCGGCATAGGTCATGTCGCGCTCGATGCACTCCTCCACGGAGTACTTCGGCTCGCCCAGCTGATAGCTGATGAACTCCAGACTGTACTTGCCGTTCACGTCGCCGATGGGAAACAGGTCCCGGAAGACCCGTTCCAGCGACACGTCCTGGCGCTCGCCGTGCACGTCGTCGGGAACCAGCAGGCTCTGAAACGCCCGGGTCTGAATGTCAAGCAGGTTGGGCATGGGCATGCCCACGTCCCGCTTGGAGAACACGATCTGGGGTCGAGTGGCCGTCATCGGTTACTCTCGCGCAACACAAATGGCCCCGTCGCGTGCCACCCGGCCGGATGCCGGGGGCCACGCGGGGCGCCGCGATCCTGGGACCTACTGCTCTCGTCCAACGGTCATGTCATCTCACCGAAGTAGGGAGGCCTTGACGATCCCGCGCGGGCCGGGACACCCCCGACCGGCTTGCGGGCCTGGCTTCGCCTACTTCAGTTCGACGACGGCTCCCTGGTCCTCAAGCTTCTTCCTCATCTCGTTGGCCTCAGCCTTCGGCACGCCATCCTTGATCGTCCCACCGTTGTCCACGAGGTCCTTGGCTTCCTTCAGGCCCAGGCTGGTCAGTTCCCGCACCGCCTTGATGACCTGGATCTTCTTCTCCCCACCGCTCTTCAGGATCACCGCGAACTCGGTCTGCTCCTCGACGGCGGCCACGGCGGCGGCCCCGGCGGGTGCTGCCGCGGCGGCGACCACGGAGACGTTGAACCTGGCCTTGAAGGCCTCGATCAGGTCGGCCAGTTCAATCACGCTCATCTTGCCGATGGCCTCGAGGATCTCGTCCTTGCCCAGTGCAGTCGTGTTCATGTCGGAACTCTCCCTCACGCGTTAGAAGCGGCGCCGCGCTGCTCGCGAAGCGCCTCGAGGCAGCCAGCAAATGAAGCCAGGATGTTGTTCAAGGACCCCGCCACCATGGCCAGCAGGGTCTGACGGTCCGGGATGCTTCCCAGCCGCTCGATGTGTTCCTTCGAGACCGGGGCACCATCCACCAGGCCAGCCCGGATGCCAGGCCGGTGGTGCTCCTTGGCGAACTCGGTCAGGACCTTCGCCGCGGGCAGCGGGTCCCGGCTCAACACCAGCCCGGTCGGACCCTTGAGATGCAGGTTCAGCACGGTGACCCCGGTCTCGCCGAGGGCCCGCACCGCCAGGGTGTTCTTGACGACGACGTACTGGGCTCCGGCTCCGCGGAGGCGGCGGCGGAACTCGGTCATCTTGGCCACGTTGAGTCCGGCGAAGTCCGTGACGTAGATATTCGGACTGGCCCTCAGCGCCTCCCTGATGGTCTCGATTTCGGCCTGACGCTCGCTCCGGCTCATCGATACACCGCCGTCTCCAGCCGGACTCCAGGGCCCATGGTGCTCGACACCGTGGCGCTCCGGATATAGTGGCCTTTCGCCGCCGCCGGCTTCGCGCGGACGATGGTATCCATGAAGGCCTGCAGGTTCTCCGCCAGTTGCCCCTCGGAGAAGTTCAGCTTGCCGACGGGGGCGTGCACGTTGCCGGTCTTGTCGACCCGGAACTCGATCTTGCCCGCCTTGATCTCCCGCACCGCCTTGGCCACGTCGAGGGTGACCGTCCCCGCCTTGGGGTTGGGCATGAGCCCGCGGGGACCGAGAATCCGGCCCAGCTGGCCCAGCTGCCCCATCACATCGGGCGTGGCCACGATCACGTCGCACTCGAGCCAGCCGTCCTTGAGCTTCTGGACGTATTCGACGCCCGCGAAGTCGGCGCCCGCCGCCTCGGCCTCCTTGACCTTCTCGCCCTGGGTGATGACCAGCACCCGGACCGACTTGCCGGTCCCGTGCGGCAACACCACCGTGCCCCGGACCACCTGGTCGGCATGCCGGGGGTCGACCCCCAGCCGGACCGCCACGTCCACCGTCTCGTTGAACTTCGCGAAGGCCGCCTGCTTCACCATCTTCACGGCTTCCGCAATGGGGTATTCGCGGGAGCGATCGACTTTGGTCAACGCCCCGGCGAACCGCTTTCCGTGGGCGGGCATCAGTCGATCACCTCCAGGCCCATCGAACGCGCGGTGCCCGCGATCATCCGCATGGCGCCATCCAGATCCGCCGCGTTGAGGTCCTGCATCTTGAGTTCGGCGATCTTCTTCAGCTGCGCCCGGGTCACCCGACCCACCTTGGTCCGGTTGGGCGCGGCGCTGCCCTTCTCCAGCCCGGCCTCCTTCAGCAGGAGGTTCGGCGCCGGGGGGGTCTTGGTAATGAAGGAGAAGGTGCGATCCTGATACACCGTCACCAGCACGGGGATGATCATCCCCGACTGGCTCTGGGTCCGGGCGTTGAACTGCTTGCAGAACTCCATGATGTTCACGCCGTGCGGACCCAGCGCCGTCCCCACTGGCGGAGCCGGATTGGCCGCGCCCGCCGGGCACTGCAGCTTGATGACTGCGGTGATCTTCTTGGCCATGCTCTTCCTTTGGTTCGCCGGGTGTCAGCCACCCTGGCTCCCGCGAGTCCGCGCGGTGGCGGGGGGACTGGATTGCCGCGTGCCGCTTGCCGATTTTGGAGCGGCGGAGTCCGTCCGCTTTTCAATCGTCAATCATCAATCGGCACTGCTCAATCCTCCATCACTTCCCCTAGTGCCCCCTCAACTGCAAATAGTCCAGCTCCACCGACGTCGGCCGGCCGAACAGGCTGACCGAGACTTTCACCTTGCCCTTGTCACCCAGGACTTCCTCCACGGTGCCGCTGAAGTCCGAGAACGGCCCTTCGGTGATTTCCACCACCTGTCCCACGAGGAACGGAATCTCCTCCTTGGGCGCCGCCTCGGCCACCTCTTCCACGATGCCTAACAGCCGGTTGACCTCGTCCTGGCGGAGCGGCTGAGGGAACTTCCCGGCCCCCACGAACTTGATCACGCCCTGAATGCTGTTGATCACGTGCAGCGATTCCTGGTTC
>CALMOP010000044.1 GCA_937871775.1 uncultured Gemmatimonadota bacterium
GAACACCCGGCCCACGTGGGCCTGGTACAGCTCGCGAAAGGCGGCCTGGTCTCCGGCCTGGGCTCGACGTACGGTCTCGATCACGGAGTGGGGCGGGCACGGGTCATGTGGAGGCTGGGATGCCGGAACCTGGTCGTCGGTTTGAATTGATTATCTCCCGGGCTCGGGGGATGGTCCCGGTTCAGGTACGGCGTGACCCGACCAAAGTAGTCTCATCCTTGCTTCACGGTGCGTTCACGGGTCCGGTGCGGTATTAGCGTCCAGCAGCATCCCTGTCAGGAGGTCGTCATGCGCGTCGCCGACGTCATGCAGACCCAGCTCCGGACCATCCGCGGGACCGATACGGTCGGGGAGGCCATCGCGCTCCTCGCCGAGAATCATGTATCGGGTGTGCCGGTGGTGGATGATCACGGGCGCCTGGCAGGGGTGCTTTCCAGTAGCGATATCCTCGAGACTCTGGCGGAGCACGCCGAGCCGCGGGCCCGTGAGAGCATCTTCGATGAGATGCTGGTGCAGGAAGTCATGACTCCGAGGCCGCAGACCATCGCGCCGGACGCCAACGTCAAGGACGCGGCCCAGCGAATGCTGTACCTCGAAGTGCACCGGCTGTTCGTGGAGGAGGAGGGGCGTCTGGTCGGGGTGGTATCGACCACCGATCTGGTCCGGGCGCTCAGTACCATCAAGGTCTAGCGCGGGTCCAGGACCCGCCAGGGGTCGCCGGTCGGAGGGGACCGGCGAGAGGGCAGGAGGGCCGGGGACGCCAGTTCCCGGTCTTTCTGCGTTTTGGGATGCCCGGGATTCCCGCTGATTGACAGATCCCACCAGTGGCGGTCAGTCCTTCTAGGGCTGCTGTGCCGCGACCGCCCAGGCTGCTGTCAGACCCACCGCGGGCCTGTCGCCCGTTTGGCCCGCCCGTTGCTGGGGCTGTGCAGTTCGGTACACGTTGGCAAATGCCTGGTGCCCAACGACTTGCTCATTGGTGGCAGGGGTTCGCTGAAACCGGCCTTCACTGGTAGCGTTCCAACCTTCAGGCAGTTGGGCCCTGTCCAAGGGCTCACATGGTCACCACTTCACCGGGACTCCACCCCCTGCGCGCCACTGACACCGCCCTCGCCGATGCCGATGCTGTCGACGCTACACTCGCCGCGAGCGGGGACGCCCACGCCTTCGAGCGGCTCTATCGGCGCCATGTTGGCCGGGTGCATACCCTGGTGAGCCGGATGCTGGGTGAGGATGCCGACGACGTCACCCAGGAGGTGATGATCCGCGGCTGGCAGAAGCTGCCGACCTTTCGGGGTGAGTCGGCCTTCGGCACCTGGCTGTACCGGGTCGCGGTAAACGTGGTCTTGAACCGCCGGGCCCAGGTGGGACGGGTCCGGCGGTTCTTGGTGCGCCAGCCCGAGGAGCCGCTGGAACGGCCGGGACGCGAGGCACCGGTCGGGGCCGGCATCGATTTCGAGACAGCGTTGAAGGGGCTTTCTCCCGGCGCGCGGCGGGTGTTCGTGCTCCACGACGTGGAAGGCTACCGGCACGAGGAGATCGCGGGAATGCTGGGTATTGCCGCCGGGACCTCCAAGTCACAACTGCACTACGCGCGCATGGCGCTGCGGCGCCATCTGGAGTGACACCATGACTCATCCGACTTCCAAGCAATTGTCCGATTTTCTCGACCGGGAGCTGGCCCCGGCGGAGCAGGCCGAGTTGGAGGCGCACCTCGCGGGCTGCGGGGAGTGTGCCGCGCTGATGGGTGAGCTGCGGCGGGTGATCGCCCGGGCCGAAGCGCTGGAGGAGCGGCCCCCGCGGGCGGATCTGTGGCCCGGGGTCGCGGCGGCGATCGGAGCCATTCCTCCGGCGCCCCGACGCATCGCGTTCAGCATCCCCCAGCTTCTCGCCGCAGGGATCGCACTGGTCGTGATCACCGGGGTGATGGTCAGGTGGCTGTCCCGGGAACGGCGGAGCGTGGTCGCCGAGATCGCGCAGCCGGCGGTCCCGCCAGTGCTGCCGGCCGGAGCCAGGATTGCCGCGCACGGCTATGCCGACGCGATCAGGGAGCTGGAGGCGGAGCTGGCCCAGGGCCGGGGCCGCCTGGATACCGCGACCGTCCGGGTACTGGAGGACAACCTCGCCCTGGTGGACCGGGCGATCCAGGAAGCCCAGCGCGCTCTGGCGGCCGACCCCGGCAATGCCTACGTGAGCGGTCACCTGGCCCGTACCCGGCTGCGCAAGCTGGGGCTGCTGCGGCAGGCCACCGCCCTGACACATGTCTCGAGTTGAGTCTCTGAAAGGAATCCGATGCTGCTGCTAGCCCTGTCTCTGTCTGCGCTGGCGGTGCCCCAGGGCACCGACACGACGGTCCCGGTTGGTTCAGCCAGCCGGCTGGAGCTGTCCAGCCAGGAAGGCACCATCCGGGTCACGGTGTGGGATCGGGACAAGATCCGGATTCAGGCCGATCACGATGAGGACACCCGGGTCGACGTGGATGCCTCGGCGCGGACGCTGCATCTCAGCGCCCATGCGCGCTACGGCCCCTCCGAAGTGGACTGGCGGCTCACCATCCCGAAGACCATGGCGGTGGAGCTTTCCTCCATGGAAGGCGATGTGGAGGTGTCAGGCAGTCGAGGTGAGGTCTCGGTCAACACCACCGAGGGCAATATCACGGTGACCGGGGGCGTCTCCCGCATCTCGCTGCAGTCGGTGCAAGGCGACGTGGCGCTGAGCGGCGCGAACGGCAGGGTCGAGGTGTCCCCTGTCGACGGGACGCTCACGATCCGGGACGTCACCGGTGAACTTGAGGTCAGCGCCACAGACGGTGACCTCACCCTGGAAAGCGTCGACGTCACCGACCTCGACGCCAGCACCGTCGATGGCGACATCGGCTTCAGCGGCCCGGTGCGTCAGGGGGGGCGGTACCGGCTCTCCAGCCATGACGGTGACGTGACCGTGACCAGTCCCACGATCGATGCCGAGGTGTCGGTGTCGACCTTCAGTGGAGACTTCGACTCCGACTACCCCGTGAGCCTCTCGGGCAGCCAGCATCGCAGGCGCATGCACTTCAGCCTCGGCCGGGGGGGCGCCCGGCTTGACCTGGAATCGTTCGACGGGACCGTGGCGCTTCGCAAGGGATCCGCTCGGCAGTAACGCCATCTTGCCCCAGCCTTCCTCCAAGGAGTCTTCGATGTACAGTTGCCGTCTGCTGGGCCTGGCCCTGGTACTGGGCGCGTCACCGCTGGTGGCGCAGGACTTCCGGTGGCACGGGACGCTGAAGAGTGGCCAGACCCTGGAGGTCCGGGGCGTCAACGGCCCGATTCACGCGACCCAGGCCACCGGAAGCGAAGCCGAAGTGACCGCGACCAAGGAGGCCCGGAAGAGTGATCCCGCTGAGGTGGAGATCAAGGTGGTGGAGCACGCGGACGGGGTCACCATCTGCGCCGTGTACCCATCCAAGCGGGGTTCCCGGCCCAACGAGTGTCGCCCCGA
>CALMOP010000045.1 GCA_937871775.1 uncultured Gemmatimonadota bacterium
ACCAACCCTGGCGATGAAGATCGACTGCAACGAGGGCTCGACCACCTCGAACCGAGCCAGGCCGACCTCGGCGGCCACCAGCGCCCGCAGCACCCGGTCGGGATCCACCCCGGGCGCCAGCATGACCTCCGCACTCGCTCCAGAGTCGTCGACGCTGGCGACCAGGGCGGGATCCGCCAGCACTGCCTTCGCCGACCCGCCGTTGCGCGAGAACGTCAGAGCCAGGTGGACCCGACCGTCGGCCCGTTTGACCTCGGCCAGGGTCCCGTCAACCACCTTCTCGCCCCGGGCAATGATCACGATCCGGTCACACATCTTTTCGGCGTGCTCCATGATGTGGGTCGAGAACAGCACCGTCCGACCCGCCCGCGCCAACTCGACAACGGTATCGCGCATGACCTGACTGTTGACCGGGTCCAGCCCGCTGAAGGGCTCATCGAGGATGATCAACTCCGGCTCATGCTGCAGGGCCCCGGCGAATTGCACCTTCTGCTGCATGCCCTTCGACAGGTCGCTGACCTTCTTCATCGTCCAATCGCCCAGGCCGAGCCGCTCCAGCCAGACTTGGGCCCGCTTCCTGGCATCCCAGCGAGTCAGCCCCTTGGCCTCCCCGAGAAAGGCGAGTTGGTCGAGCACCCGCATCTTCGGATACAGGCCACGCTCTTCGGGCAGATAGCCGATCCTGGCCGACAGCGTGCGACCGGTCTGGTCTGCGTTGAACAGACGAATCCGCCCTTCATCTGGCGTGATGATGTTCAGCAGCATCCGGATGGTGGTAGTCTTGCCGGCACCGTTCGGCCCCAGCAGGCCGAACATGCCGCCCGTCGGCACCGCCATGGACAGGTCGTGGACTGCCAGATGGCCAGCGAATCGTTTGGTGACCCGGTCAACACTGATGACAGATGCCGTCATGGTTCCTCGATGGTGGTCATGGGGGGCGATGTACGCCGGCCCGGTTTCCCCGGTTTCGACCTTCAGCGCTCGGGCGTGAATATCTCCTCGATCCGGCTCTGGCGCGACCGGGGAGGGCTCTTAAGATTGCCCGGCATGCCCTACCAGATCACCGTGAATCGGGAACTGTGTCAGAGCAACGCCGAGTGCGTCTCCCTGGCCCCCGAGGTCTTCGCGCTCGACGACGAGGAGCTGTGCGTGGTCCTCGACCCGGAAGGGGCGAAGGACAAGGGCATCCTCCTCGCCGCCCGGGCCTGCCCGATGGACGCCATCACCTTGATCGATGAGACCGGCGAGCAGATGTGGCCGTAACCCGCGACTGTCCAAGCAAGCGACCGGCCCCCGAGGCGGTGCCTCGAGGGCCGGTCGCTTTTCTCGTCACCCAAGACCTCGGCGCCGGTCAGCCCGCAGCGGGCTCCTGCCATTCGACCAGCCTAGTGAGCCGCCTCAGGGTCCCGGCGGGGATCACCAGATGCCGATGCACCGACCGCACCCCGAACTTCACCGTCTGCCGCACGAAATCCGACCGGCTCGGTCCCCCGGGCGCCTCCCGATGCTCCGCCACGTCGTGCAGCAACAGCCCCTCCGTGGTCTCCTCATGATACCGACCCACATAGGTGACCTGATCGGCGGTCTCCACCACCACGGTGATGCCGTGCAATTCGGAGTGCCCGGGATGGAACACATGCCCACTCATGCGGCCGCCCCTAGACCGAGCTGGTGGCGCAATGCTGGTCGAACACGGCCGTCAGACTCCGGGCAACGTCGGCCGGCGGATGCCCCTCGATCATGTGCCGATGGACGAAGTGCACCACCTCGCCGTCGACGATGAGGGCCATGGACGGGCTGCTCGGGGCATACTCCGAGAAATACTGGCGGGCCCGGGCGGCGGCCTCGACATCCTGGCCCGCGAATACCGTGACCACCTGCTGGGGTCGATTGGGGTGGGTGAGAGCCTGGGCCAATGCCGGTCGAGCTGCTCCAGCGGCGCATCCGCACACCGAGTTGACAAACACCAGCATGCTGCCCTTGGGGTCACCGAGGGTCGCGTCGACCTCGCCTACCGTGGTCAGTTCCCGAGCACCCATCCGGACCATCTCCTCCCGCATCGGCTGCACGATTCGGGGATCATACGGCATCTCGCTGCTCCTTTCAGGTTCACCCACCGCCAGGGCCGGGTCGCTCCCGACCTCCGCCCAACGCCGATCGCAGGGCATGCCACGACAGCGTCGCGCACTTGACCCGCGAAGGAAATTCCCGCACCCCGGCAAACACCACCAGCCTGGCCGGAAGCTCGTCCTGCTCCGCCTGCCCACTATCCTGACCCGTCACCATTCGTTGAAAGCGCTGGAACAGGTGCTCGACCTCGGCAGGAGTCTTCCCCTTGACCGCAGTGGTCATGAGTGAGGCGGACGCCTTGGAGATCGCGCACCCGGAGCCCTGGAAGCTCACATCGACGATCCGGTCACCGTCCAGCCTGAGCCAGACCTTGAGCTGATCGCCACACATCGGATTGTACCCTTCAGCCTGCGCACTCGCCTCGGGCATTTCCCGGTAGTTTCGCGGAGCCCGATTGTGATCGAGGATCACGCTCTGGTAGAGCTCGCTCGGGTCGCTCATCCGCCAAACACCTGCCGCACTTCCCTGAGCCCGGCGACCAGCGCGTCGACGTCATCGAGGGTGTTGTACATGGCAAACGAAGCCCGCACCGTCCCCGTGATCCCGAAGCGGCGCATCAGTGGCTGGGCGCAGTGGTGGCTGGCCCGGACGGCGATCCCTCGAAGGTCCAGCACGGTACCGACGTCGTGGGGGTGGACGCCCTCCAGAACGAACGACAGGGCACCGACCCGGGTGGGGGCGGTTCCAATCAGACGGTATCCGGGAATCTCCGCGATTCTCTCAGCGGCCTGGGCCACAAGACCATCTTCGTGGCCGCGGAGCTGGGCCCAATCGAGCGCGCTCAGGTAATCGATCGCGGCCGCAAGACCCACCGCCTGGGCGATCGGGGGAGTACCCGCTTCGAACCGGGCCGGCACCGGGGCATAACTGGTCTCCTCAAAGGAGACCCTCTGGATCATGCCCCCGCCGCCCTGCCATGGGGGCATCGCCTCCAGCAGCTCGCGCCGTCCATAGAGGAAGCCAATGCCAGTGGGGCCGTACATCTTGTGGCCGGAGGCCACATAGAAGTCCGCTCCCAGGGTCTGCACATCCACCGGGAAATGGGGGACTGCCTGGGCGCCGTCCACCACGGTGACCGCACCGGCGGCGCGAGCCAGAGCGGCGATCTCGAGGATCGGATTCACGGTCCCAAGCACGTTGGACACGTGGGTGACGGCGACGATGCGGGTCCGGGTCGACAGCAGTTCCGGCAGCCGGGACAGGTCCAGCTCACCACGATCGGTCACGGGGAGGACCCGGATCCGGGCTCCGGTACGGCCGGCAATGAGCTGCCATGGAACGATGTTTGAGTGGTGCTCCATCTCGGTCAGCAGGATCTCGTCCCCCTGACGGAGCACCGAGCCGCCATAACTCTGCGCGATCAGGTTGATCCCCGCCGTGGTGCCCGCCGTCAGAACGATTTCGTCGCAATGCCCGGCATTCACGAAGGCCCGGACCCGCTCCCGGGCTCCGTCGTAGCGACTGGTGGCCCGCTGACTCAGACTATGCACGCCGCGATGGACATTGGCATTCTCGAGCACCGAGAAGTCGGCCTCGGCCTGGACCACCTGGCGTGGCTTCTGGGACGTGGCGGCGTTGTCCAGGTACACCAGAGGGTGCCCATGTACGGACTGCCGCAGGATGGGGAAATCCCGTCTGAGGCGGGCCAGGTCGGACCCGGCCGCGTTACCGGTGGCCATGAGAGTGGGCGCCACGATCGTTACTCTCCCCGGGCGTTGAGCCGCGCCATGACCACGGCTTCCAGCGACTCCCGCACGGCAGGGAAGGGGATCTCGTCCAGGACCTCGGCTGCGAAGGCGTAGGTCAGAATCTTTCGGGCCAGCGGACCGGCTACCCCGCGGCTCTTGAGATAGAAGGAGGCCTGCTGATCGAGTGCCCCCACGGTGGCGCCGTGAGTGCACTTCACGTCATCGGCAAAGATCTCGAGCTGCGGCTTGGTGTCGATCCGGGCATGATCCGACAGCAGCAGCGCCCGGTTGGTCTGCTTGGCATCGGTCTTCTGGGCGATGGGCGTGACGTAGATCTTGCCGTTGAACACGCCGTGGGCGCGCCCGTCCAGAATCCCCTTGTACACTTCGCGCGTGCTGCAGTTGGGGTGGGCGTGCAGCAGCGACGTATGGTTGTCGACTTCCTGTCGATCCCGGCCCATGTACAGCCCCAGCATCTGAGCCTCGACCCCTGGGCCATCGAGCACCACGTCCAGGTTGTTTCGGCACAGGGCCGCACCGAAGCTGACCGAGTGGGAGGTGCCGCGGCTGTCCCGCCCATGACGCATGTGCGTGGTCCCGACATGGAATGCCCGCTCGCTCTCCCGCTGAATCTTCAGGTACTCCAGGACTGCCCCGTCTCCGACTATGGCCTCAGTGACCGCGTTGGTGAAATACGCTCCCTCGCTCAGCCCGGCGTAGCTCTCGATCACGGAGGCCCGTGCGCCCGGCTCCAGAACCACCAGGTTGCGGGGATGGGTCGCCAGACCGGCGGGGTCCCCGGCGGTGACGAACAAGGCATGGATCGGTCGGGGAACCTGGACGTCCCGCGCCACGTGGAGCAGCAGCCCGTCGGCGATGAGCGCGGTATTCAGCGCGGTGAAGCCGCTGCTCTCGATCGGAGCGTAGCGTCCCAGGTGATGGCCCAGCAGCTCCGTCTGCCGCGCCGTGATGCTGGCCAGACTGCCCACGGTGACCCCGGCTGGCACGGAACCCAGGTCGGAAAGGCCCGGGACGAATTGGCCGTTCACGAAGACCAGCAGCATGCACTCGGTACCGGGATAGCGGTACGGCGCCAGCGCCTCGGGGCGCACTGCAGGGCTGTCCCCGCCGACCCGGAATTCGGCACCGGTCAGGGGTGCCAGATCGACGAAGCGCCAGTCCTCATCACGGGAGGTCGGGTACCCCGTCTCCTGAAATCGGTCCAGGCCGCGCTGCCTCAACCGGCCCAGCCACCCCGCCTGGGGAGCACCCTGGGGGTGCAGCGCCTGGTAGTCCTGCAGAATCGCGCGGCTCACGCCGGGACCGCCTCCGTCAGCCACTCATAGCCCTTGGCCTCGAGTTCGAGCGCGAGCTCCCTGCCTCCCGATCGGACTATCCGGCCGGCGGCGATCACGTGCACGAAGTCGGGTACGATGTAGTTGAGCAGCCGCTGGTAGTGGGTGACCACGACTGTGGCATTGTCGGGCCGGCGGAGCCGATTGACCCCCTCCGCGACAATCCGCAGCGCGTCGATATCCAGACCGCTGTCGGTCTCGTCCAGAATCGCGAGGGTCGGCTCGAGCACAGCCATCTGCAGAATCTCGTTGCGCTTCTTCTCGCCGCCCGAAAACCCCGCGTTCACTGCCCGGGAGAGGATGTCGGGACCCCACTCCACCAGCTTGAGCTTTTCCTCGGCCAGGTCCATGAAGTCGATCGGGTCCAACTCCTCCTGGCCCCGGGCCTTGCGTATTTCGTTCAGGGCCGCGCGGAGGAAATAGGCGTTGGAGACGCCCGGGATCTCGACGGGATACTGGAACGCCAGAAAAAGCCCGGCCCGGGCCCGCTCCTCGGGCTCGAGGTCCAGGAGGTCGCGGCCCTGGAACGTCGCCTGGCCGGCGGTCACCTCGTAGGCGGGATGGCCGGCCAGCACCTGGGCCAGGGTGCTCTTCCCGGAACCGTTGGGGCCCATGATGGCGTGCACTTCCCCGACCCGAACCTGAAGGGAAATGCCGTTGAGGATCTGCTTGTCGCCCACGCGGGCGTGCAGGTTGATGATCTCGAGCACGGGGTCTCCAATTCCAGTGGCACGGCGGCGGCCCGACTCGGACCGACCGAATGCGTCATTCATCCCACGCTGCCTTCGAGGCTCACCCCGAGCAGCTTCTGCGCCTCGACCGCGAATTCCATGGGCAGTTCCTTGAACACTTCCTTGCAGAAACCATTGACGATCATGCTGATCGCGTTCTCGGTATTGAGCCCGCGCTGCTTCAGATAGAAGATCTGGTCCTCCCCGATCTTCGACGTGGAGGCCTCGTGTTCCACGGCCGCAGTCGGGTTCTGCACGTCGATGTATGGGAAGGTGTGCGCTCCGCAACGGTTCCCGATCAGCATCGAGTCGCACTGCGTGTAGTTGCGGGCCCCTGACGCCCGGCCCAGCACCTTCACCAGGCCTCGGTAGCTGTTATTTCCCTGGCCTGCGGAGATCCCCTTGGACACGATGGTGCTCCGGGTGTCCCGGCCCACGTGAATCATCTTGGTTCCGGTATCGGCCTGCTGCTTCCCGTTGACCACGGCGACAGAGTAGAACTCCCCGACCGAACGGTCACCCTGCAGAATGACGCTGGGATACTTCCAGGTGATCGCCGATCCGGTCTCGACCTGGGTCCAGCTGATCTTGCTGTCGTCCCCGGCACACTTGCCGCGCTTGGTGACGAAGTTGTAAATGCCGCCCTTGCCTTCAGCGTCGCCGGCATACCAGTTCTGAACCGTCGAGTACTTGATCGTGGCGCCCCGCAGCGCGACCAGTTCCACGACCGCTGCATGCAGCTGGTTGGTGTCCCGCTTGGGTGCGGTGCACCCCTCCAGGTAGCTGACCGTCGCGCCTTCATCGGCTACGATGAGCGTGCGCTCGAACTGGCCGGTGTCCGCGGTGTTGATTCGAAAGTAGGTGGACAACTCCATCGGGCAGCGCACCCCCTTGGGGATGTACACGAAGGAGCCGTCGCTGAACACGGCGGCGTTCAGGGCGGCGAAGAAGTTGTCATTCGGGGGCACCACCGACCCCAGATAGGCCTGCACCAGGTCGGGGTGCTCCCGAATTGCCTCGTTCATCGAGCAGAAGACGATGCCTTGCTTCCGCAGCGTCTCCTTGAACGTGGTCGCGACCGAGACGCTGTCGAAGATGGCGTCGACCGCCACTCCCGCGAACAGCTTCTGTTCGGACAGGGGAATTCCCAGCTTCTCATAGGTCCGAAGCAGCTCAGGATCGACCTCCGCCAGGCTGCCCAGCGGCTTTGCCGTACGGGGCGCGGAGTAATAGATGATCTTCTGGTAGTCGATGACAGGATACGACACATTCGCCCAGTGGTGGGGCTCCTTCATCTCCAGCCAGCGACGGTAGGCCTTCAGTCGCCACTCCGTCATCCAGGCGGGTTCCTGCTTCTTCGCCGAGATCGTGCGGACCACGTCCTCGTTGAGCCCCGGTGGCAGCGACTCCGACTCGATGTCGGTGACGAAGCCGTACTGGTACTCGCGGTTGACGAGCGACTCTACCGAAGATTCCGGCGAGGGACTCATGCCGACTCCTCGGGGAACGGTCTGGCCGTTCCCCGCAATGGGGTAAGCGCTTCCGGATCGGCGGGAAAGCGCACCCGGTATTCGCAGGTGGTGCAGCCCTCGAGTATGTGGGCCTCCCGGTGTACCGCGGCGGCCAGCACCTCCTCCAGAAACCGCGCTTCCGCCGCGCAAATCTCGGGAAACCGTTCGGCCAGCGCCCGCACGGCGCAGTTATGCTCGGTCAGTCGCAATTCGCCCTCGGTCGAATGCCACTCGGCCATGTATCCGCCGTCGACCAGGGTCTGCATGACCACTTCCATGCGCCGCTCCGGCGGCGCGTCGGCCAGCTCACCCCGCAGGCGACGGGCCAGATCCGCGAAGCGGGTCTCCAGCGCCGCCACCACGGCCTGCCGACCGGCCTGCGCCGCGACGTGCTCCAGCACCTCGGTCGCCAGCTCCTTGTAGCGCTGCGGAAACAGCGCCTCCCCGGCCGGGGTCAGGTGCCATGCAAAGGTCGGCGCGCCCAGGCCACGCTGCTCCCTCTGATACCCGATCACCGACTCCGTCTCCAATTCCCGCAGGTGATGGCGGACAGCGTTGGCAGACAGTCGGAGGTGTCCTGCAAGCTCCTTGGTCGTCAACGCCCCACGGCGTTTGAGGGCCCCAAGTATTGACCCCCGCGGCCCCTTGTAGGCGGGAGGCAGCGACTGCTCGGTGAGGTCCGTGAACGAGATACCCATGAGGTGGGAAGGGTACGGGTGGGAGCCGACTTTGTCAACTAAATGCCAATTAATTGTTTTTAATGATCATCTCATCTTGAATTTCGATCATTTGCAATGGAAATAGTCGTCTGTTATGCTACTACTTATTGTCGCAACGGCCTGATCTATTGCCCGTCAGAGGGGTAACCGTCAGATTCGCTCAGGACCTCAACAGGGGATGCCACCATGACCATTCATCGGATTCGCATGCTGGGGGACCCGATCCTCCGCGCCAAGTGCGAGCCGATCGCGCGTTCCGCCTCTGCGGCGGTGCGAGTCGTGGTGGACGACCTGCGCGAGACGCTCCGCGACTTCCAGTCCCGATTCGGCTTCGGTCGCGCGATCGCCGCCCCCCAGATCGGGGCCCCGATGAGGGTCGTCTACGTCGAGATGGACCGCCCCTGGCCGCTGATCAACCCGGAGATCGTTGACGTCGGCAACGAGGACTTCACGGTGTGGGATGACTGCTTCTCATTCCCCGCCCTGCTGGTCCGAGTGTCCCGCGCCTACCGGGTCAAGGTGAAGTACCAGGATCTCAAAGGGGAGTGGCACACCATCGAACTGGAGGGCGATCGGGCCGAACTGCTGCAGCACGAGATCGACCACCTCGACGGGGTGCTGGCGGTCGACCGGCCCCATGGGCTCGATCCGTTCTGCCTGCGCGAGGAATGGAATCGGCAGCATGCCCAGGAGGGCCCCTACGGCGAGCCCGAGCCCCGGTCGGCCTCGTACGCTTCTTCGCTCACCGCATTGCTATAGGCCCACCGCCGAGCGTCCGCCTCCGAGGCCGCCGCTCAGGGTTGGGTGGTGGACGGGGGATCCCGCGCCACTCTGCCGCGAGCATCGAGCCGTTGCAGGTTCTGGCCGATTCGCTCGACGTAGCCCAGCGTCTCGCGATGGTGCCAGTGGCTCACCTCGGGTGCCACCTGCGCGATGCTGGCCCAGCGCCGAGGATCCAGGGAGTGCCGCTGGGCCAATTCCTGGGCGCGCAGAATCGTAGCCCGGCCGGCGTTATAGCTGCCGAACATGAACGCCTGGTGGTCTTCCTTCTCCACCGAGTCCCGCCATTGGCGCCACAGGCGTCGGTCATGAAGGATCCCGGCGGCGATATTCCACTCCGGGTCGTCGATCGAATGCCACTCGGGGTTCCGGCTCTGAATTTCCTTGAACGTCGACGGCAGCAGTTGCATGACACCCCGGGCCCCGCTCTGGCTGAGCGCGGTGGAGTCGAGATTGCTCTCCGTGAGGCCCTGGGCTTTGAAGACCCGCCAGTCTGCTCCCACTCCGAAGAATCGCTTGCTGTATTTCCGGAAAGTGGCATCGTACCGGTCGGAGACCAGTTGGGCCTGGCCCGGAGCCGTCAGGGCAATGGCGGCCAGCAGCAGGGCCGGCAGGGTCCGCGAGATCAATTCAGCGCACCGCCAATGATGATCGCAATGGCCAGGAACATGGCGGCGATGAATATTGCCACCGCGATATTGCCGCGACGCAGCTCCGATCCGAAATCGACTTCCGGGGTCAGCCGGTCGAACGCCCGATAAGAGAAAAACATCAGGATCACGCCCAGGACCGCGTACAGGAAGTTCATGCCGACAATCGACCACTCCATGGGGCCTCCAGGCCGAAGGATCGGTGTGCCGCCAACTCACGATTCGAGTCCAATATGCGGTCTCACCCAGCTTCGCAACATGCTGTTCCGCTCGATCCTGGGCGGTACTCTCGGCATGGCCTCCCTGACGGCCCAGACTCCCGGCGATACGCTCCCCGGGCGGCCCATTACCACCCTCGGGGTCTTGCGCGCTGCGGCCGTGGTGGATTCGGTATTTGTCGATCGAACACTGCGGGAGACCACGGTGGACGGGGGGGATTTCACCGCCTACCTCATGGCTCGCCTGGGAGTGACGGTCCTGCCGCCGGATTTCGGCATCCGGGTGGCGACCGACGACAGTCTGCTCCACATCGGGGGTCGCCTCGCGGACCTCCCCCACGAGGTGCGGCAGCAGCTCTCGCAGCTGACGCTGCTCTTTCCCCCCGACACCCGGATTGAGGCTCAGGTGGTGCTGGTCCGGGCGGGCAAGGACGCAATGCGCTTCCACCTCCAGGGCATCAGCCTCGGCGGGACACCCCTTCCCGATTTCCTGGTCGACCCGGTGTTCCGGGAGATCGGGCGCCGTTACCCGGCCCTGACCGAGTCGGGCCGGGATCTCCTGGTCGCGCTTCCGGAAGGTGCAACGATGCGGTTGGTGAGGGCCGGCGTCTTTCTAAAGGGACAATGAGGCCCAGGGTTGCGCGTTGCCCTGCCGGGCCGCAACTTGGGCGCGAACCTTCACCTCACTCTTACTCCCGGGGACGACGATGTTCCTCCTGCTCAGTACCCTTTTGGCCGCGCCTCCCGCGGCGCCCGGACCGATCCCCGCCGATACCGGCCGGACCAAGAGCGGCGTCACGATGCCGGAAACGATCGACATCGATGGTCATTCCCTGAGCCTCAACGGCATGGCGCTCCGCAAGAAGCTGGTCTTCAAGGTCTACGTCGCGGGACTCTATCTCACCACTCCGTCGCACTCGGCGGAGGAGATCCTGGCCGCCGACCAGCCGCGCCGGATGGTGATGCACTTCGTCCGCAACGTCGACAAGAACAAGATCTGCGAAGCCTGGGACGAGGGCCTCGAGAAGAACACCCCCAGTGCCTCGGATGGGCTCAAAGCCCAGTTCTCCGAACTGTGCGGCATGATGGCCGATATCAAGGACGGACAGGCGTTTGTCTTCACCTACCTGCCCGGCAGCGGCACCACTGTCGAATCCGCAAGTGAAGCGAAGGGAACCACC
>CALMOP010000046.1 GCA_937871775.1 uncultured Gemmatimonadota bacterium
GGCGCTGGGTGACTTCCGCGAGCTGCTGTGGCGGCAGCGCTGGGTCATGCTGGCCTGCCTGTCGGCATCGGTCGCCGGGGTGATGGCCTGGACGGTGTGGGCCAGGCCGGTGTACGAGGCCTCCAGCATGCTGCGGTTCGAGCACGAGCAGGTGAACCTGCCCCAGCTGGTGGAGCAGCTCACCACCGAGAGCCGGATCAGCACCGAGATGGAGGTGCTGCAGGGCCGCAGCGCCGCCGACGCCGTGATCGATTCGCTGGGACTCCGGGCCGAGCTGGAGGCGCCCCGGCAGGGCCGGGTGAGCCGGCTGTTTCCCATCCTCCGGGTGGCGGCCACCGCCGATACCGGCATCCTGCGTTTCATGCTGGACGGTGACAGCGGCTACGCCGTCTGGCGGGACAGTACCCCGGTGGGAGCGGAATACGCCTCGCTGGGGGAGGCGGTCACCATTTCCGGAGTCACTCTTGCTCTCTCCCGGGAGGCGGTCGGGCAGAAGGGGATCCGGCTCCACATCGGCTCGGCGGAGTCGGCCCTCCGCGGCTTCAGCAAGACCGTCAAGGTGAGCCGCCCCGCCCGCGACGCCGACCTGATCGCGGTGGCCTACCGGGCCAGCGATCCCGAGATTGCGGCGCGGGCGGCCAACTACCTGGGCGAGTACCTGATCGCCTCGCGGCAGACCGAGCTGGAGCGGCGCACCGGGCTGGCGGTGGATTTCCTGCGACAGCAGGTGGACAGCATCCGGACCGCGCTGCGGGTGGCGGAGGATTCGCTGCAGGCCTACCGGGAGAGGGCCCAGGCGGTGGATCCGGCGGAGCAGGCCCGGACCCAGGTGGGGCGGCTGGCGCAATTGCAGGCCGACCGGGCCGGGCTCGAGACCGAGCGCGGCGCCCTCGCCGCCCTGATGCAGCAGATCCAGCGCGACTCGGTGGCAGCGCCTGCCGCTCCGTCTCCCTTTAGAAGGCTGCTGGGCTTCCCCTCGATCCTCAAGAACCAGGCGGCCAGCGAGCTGCTCAGCAACCTGGCGGTGCTGGAGAACGAGCGCTCGGCGCTGCTGCGGCGCCGCACCTGGCGCGACCCCGACGTGCAGGCGCTCACCACCCGCATCGACGACCTCGACGCCCAGCTCAAGGGGATCGCGGCCACTTACCTCGAGGGGCTCACCAACCAGGTGGCGGGGTTCGACCGGATCGGGCGCCAGTTCGGCCGGGCGCTGGACTCGCTGCCCGAGGTCGAGATCCAGACCGCGCGGCTGGAGCGGGAGGCGAACATCCTGCAGGGGCTGTACGGCACCATGCAGACCCGGCTCAAGGAGGCCGAGATCGTACGGGCGATGCAGGACCCGGCGGTGCGGCTGGTGGACCGGGCCTTCGCGGCGGAACGGCCGCTCCGGCCCCGGCCCATGCTCAACCTGGCGCTGTCGCTCATCATGGGCTCCATGCTGGGGCTGGCCGCCTCACTGGGCCGGGAGCTGGCCGACAAGTCGGTGCGGTCCCGGTCGGACGCGCTGCTGGCTTCGGGACTTCCGGTGCTGGGCGCCATCCCGCGGGTGCCCAATGGGCTGCCCCAGTCGCTCCGGCTGCTGGGCCGGGGCCGGAAGCTCAAGACGGTGGGTGAGATCCTCCGGAACGTCGACCGCACCAGCGGGGCCCGGGTGCTGGAGGGGTTCGAGGCCCCGGTGAAGGGCATGGCGGCGGCGCTGGCCGAACGGCTGGTGTTCCAGCCGGACACGCCCGGCGCCTACGCCGAGTCGTTCAACCAGCTGCAGGCCAACCTGGAGATGGCGTTCCAGGACCAGCCGCTCCGGGTGCTGGTGTTCACCAGCCCGCTGCCGGGCGAAGGGAAGACCCTCTCCGCCATCAACTACACCCTGACCGCGGCGGCCCGGGGCAAGAAGGTGCTGCTGATCGACGCCGACACCCGCTGCGGGGTGGTGAACCAGGTGTTCGGGTGCTCGCGGCAGCCGGGATTCACCGAGCTGCTGGGCGAGAAGGCGCGGCTGGAGGAGGTGGTGCGGATGGTGATCGTGGACTCCCACACCCGGTTCGCGCTGCTGCCCACCGGCGGGCTGCTCAGCGGCTCGTCGCGGGAGCTGACCCTGGAGCGGATCCGGAAGACCCTGGGCGCGGTGCGGGGCCGATTCGACATGGTGGTGATCGACAGCCCGCCGGTCAACATCCTGGCCGACGCGGCGCTGCTGGGCTCGGCGGCCGACGGGGTGATCCTGGTGGCCCGGGCGGGGAAGACCCGGCGCGAGGCACTGAGCTTCGCGATGGACCAGCTCACCGCCGCCAAAGCGCCGGTGATCGGCACCCTGCTCAACGACATCGACCTCCGGCGGGAGCAGTACGAGGACGGCTCGTACCGCTACCTGGCCGAGGTGGAGAAGTACCATGCCACCGCGGTATAG
>CALMOP010000047.1 GCA_937871775.1 uncultured Gemmatimonadota bacterium
CGCGCAACTGATCAACGATTTCATCGAACACGGCTCGGAAAGCGCCTTTCGATCCCTGGTCGAGCGGCACCTTCCCTTGGTCCTGGGCACTGCGCGGCGGATAGCCGGCGACCCCGCGCTGGCCAGCAGCGCCCAGAGGACCAGGGCCGCGCCGCCGCCGGCGACGGCGTTGCGCCAGGTGAAGAGTCCGAGCACCCCGGTCGGGGTGCTCCCGGCCCGGCGGCGCTGCTCGATCCGGCCGGTGGTGACCAGCACCGCCGCCCCGATGGCGAGCAACACCGCCGCGAGGCCGAAGGCCCAGACCGGCAGCCCCCACTGGGCGCGAAGCCGGGCCACCGCCGCGAGGGCCCCCACCGACGCCAGCCCGAACAGGCCCCACACCAGCAGCGGCGAGGGACCTTCACCCGCCGGCGGCGGTGCCGCTGCGGTGGCGCCGCTCCGGGTGCTGTCGAGGATACCCCGCAGCGCATCGCCCATCGCCTTCGCGGTGGCCCACCGGTCGGCGGGGCTCTTGACGAGAGCGCGGGAGACAATCTGATCGAGCTGGGGTGGAAGGCCCGGGCGGGTGGCGGTAAGGGGGCGGGGCAACTCGGTCATGCTCCGCGCCATGATGGTCTGCGCGTTGGGCCCCGTGAACGGGGGCTCGCCCGCGAGCATCTCGTAGAGGATGCACCCCAGGGCGTACAGGTCGGTGCGGCCGTCCACGTCGCGGCCGGCGGTGGCCTGCTCCGGGCTCATGTAGTGCGGCGTGCCGATGGCGATCCCGGTCTGGGTCAGGGCCTCGCCGCCGCTGGTGCCCACGGCGCGCGCGATGCCGAAGTCGGCCACCAGCGCGTGCCCGCCGCTGAGCAGGATGTTGGCCGGCTTGATGTCGCGGTGGATGATGCTGTGCTCGTGGGCATACGCCAGGGCCTCGCAAACCTCCCGCGCCAGGGTGACCGCTTCCTCGACCCCCAACTGGCTTTCCCGCCGCAGTTTGGCCTGCAGGGTCTCGCCCTCGGCGTAGGGCATGACATAATAAAGGAGGCCATTGGCCTCCCCGGAGTCGTACAGCGGCAGGATGTGGGGGTGGCTCAGCCGGGCGGCGATCTCCACCTCCCGCAGGAACCGGTCGGTGCCGAGGGTTGCGGCGAGTTCGGGCCGCATCACCTTCACCGCCACCTTGCGGTGGTGCTTCAGGTCTTCGGCGAGGTACACCGTCGCCATTCCCCCCTCGCCCAGCACCCGCTCGACCTTGTATCGGTCGGCGAGGGCCCCCCGGACCCTGGTCACCTCGATCTCGCCCGTGGCCGCCATTCGCATCGGCACCCCAGGTTCGGTCGGGGTCGCCCTGCCGCACTGGAAGCAGAACTGGGCCTTCTCCGGCAAGGGGGTCGAACAGGCGGGACAGGCACGGGTGGCACTGGTCACGTAACAACCTCGACGGGCGGCGGCCCGATCATGAAGGAACGGAGGGTCATTCAGGCGGGGGAATATCGAATGCCGAGGTGCCGGCCGCAACCGGGTGACCTGCTATCGACTTCAGTGGTAGACCTCCCCTGCCTCGCCGCCGGTTGGTCGGTGCCATCAAGTGGCACTGGCCCCACGCCGGAGTGCCTCCAGCCCACGTTTCCGCAACAGGGCGAATCGGGTCGCGCGACCGGGCGCCAGTAATTTCCGCTCGCGCATCCCGGCCAGATGGAAATCCAACTCGAGGCAGCCGGCCGGTGACGGTAGTGGGCACCCGCCGGTTCCGCACCTGGTCGATTGGGCCGAGCCTTCGTGTGCGGGGGATCGCGTCGGCAAGTCCCGATGGCAGGGGTGATGGTTGCGGAACGGTCACCCAGCCTGCCGTACCCAGACGCACAGCAGGTCTCCGAAACGGATCCAACGGGCGAGGAAGCACAGCTCCGGCTGGTCCGCCACGCGCACCCTGACCACGTCCGCCTCGGCCTCGATCAACAGCCCATCGGGGAAGTGGCGTAGCGGTTCGCCGCTGGCCTTGGCGGCGGCTTCCTTCAGTCCCCAGCCGAGCGCGGGACGAATCCGGGCATGCGGTTCAAGGGCGGTCCATTCGGTGGGGTTCAGTATGGCGGTCGCGTGCCGGTCGCGCACGCGCGCGATGGACCCGAGGTCCACCCCGAGCCGGGCATCCGCCGGCGCGACGACCGCCGCTCCCATGCCCTGGGTGTGGGAGCGGGACACCGAATAATGGTCTTGGCCGAGTCCGGAGGCCGCCCGCGCCGCCCGCTCTGCTCTGGCGGCCGCTTGCTGGTCGACGAGGTGGCGCTGTCGTGGCACCATCGGTGCCCCGGGTGCGCTGCGCGCGAGCCCCAGCCAGGTGTCCGCGGCCACTCGGTAGCTGCAGGTCATGCTCCCGCCAGCTCCCGTTCTGCGAATAGCTGAACCACCTCCGGCGTGATCGCGACTGCGAGATCCTGCCCCTCAAGCGTCGCCTCGATGAACCGCTGCCAGCGTGGGAACGGAATCTGGCACTCCAGTGCGTCCTCGAGCCGGAAGACGAGATCCATGAAGTCGATCGACTCGGCGCCGAGGTCGCGGACCAGCCCTTTGCCGGGCTGTACCTCCTCGAGCGCGACGACCAGCACGTCGGCGATGATCCGCCGAACCACTTCGGGCAGCGGCCGCCCACCTACCAGCGGCGAATCACCAGGCATGCATTCTGGCCTCCGAAACCGAATGAGGTGCTCAGCGCGGCGGTCGGCGACGCCGCGCGGGCGACGTTCGGGACGTAATCGAGATCGCACTCTTCGTCGGGGTCCTCGAGATTAATGGTGGGCGGCAGGAACCCCTCGGTGAGCGCGATGAGCGTCGCGGCCAGTTCGACCGCCCCTGCAGCCGCGAGCAGGTGGCCGATCATGGACTTGGTCGAACTCACCGGGACATCGGCCGCATGGGCGCCGAGGCTCAGCCGGATCGCCCGGGTCTCGGTAATATCGTTCATGCGGGTCCCGGTGCCGTGGGCATTGATGTAGCCGAGGTCTCGCGGTTCCATCTCGGCGTCCCGGAGGCCCAGGCTGATAGCGTGGGCAGCTTCAGCCGCATCCGGCCGCTCGTCGGTGATCCGATACGCGTCACAGGTCACCCCGTAGCCCGCCAACTCGGCCAGCACCGGCGCGCCACGAGCCTGCGCGAACGATTCCCGCTCGAGCACCACGAACCCAGCGCCTTCCCCGATGACGAAGCCGTCCCGCTGGCGATCGAACGGGCGGCTCGCCCGGCCGGGCTCAGCGTTGCACCGCGACAGGGTGCCGAGGAGGCTGAAGCCCAGCACCGCGACGGGGTTCACCGCGGCGTCCGTCCCACCGGCCAGCACCACGTCCGCGTCGCCGCGCTGGATCAGGCGCAGTCCCTCCCCGATGGCCTGGGTGCCGGCGCAGCAAGCTGTGGTAATGGTCGCATTGGGACCGCGCGCATCGTGCTGGATCGCGAGCTGCGCCGCGGCCAGGTTGGGGAGTCCGCGCAGTGTGGCGATCGGGTTGGTCCGCTCGGTAAACAGGCGGGCGAACGTCGGGACGTCCCACCGCCCGGTCCCGACTTCCCGAGCCGCGTCAATGGCGGCTTGGGCTTGAGTCGCCAACAGGTCGAGATCGGTCGGCCCCATACCCCCGGCCCCCACAACGACCCCGAGCCGTCGCGGGTCGACGCCGTCCCGCCCCAGCAGCGCCTGCCGGCGGGCCATCGCCGCCGCCGCCGCGGCGAACATCGCCGCCCGGCTCATCAGCTTGGCCGACGTCCGCGGCTCTACCCACGCCGACAGGTCGCCTTGTCGATGGTCCACCTCCGCCGCGATCTGGGTACTCAGACCGGCGCAGTCGAACGCCCGGATCCGGCCCACTCCCGAGCGCCCACTCCGAAGGCCGTCGCGAAACGACTCGTATCCCGCTCCGATGGGCGTCACGACACCTGCGCCGGTGACCGCCACCCGCTCACTCACTGCTCAGCTCGGGGTAGCGTCCCAGCCACGTGTCCATCGTCTGGCGCCAGAACGGCAGATACACCGGGGGAATCAGCTGATCGGGAGGGACCAGTTTGAAGGTCAGCCGTGCCGACGCGATGCTGCGGTCGGCCACGGTGGCCGTCGCCCGGACCCGGGCGATGCTCGCATCGAGCGATTCGATCTCGACCTCAAGCCGGATCTGATCTCCAGGGCGGGCGAAGGCGTGGAAGCGGGCGCGCTCGACCGTGGTCAGCAGTCCAAGCAGTCGGCCCTCGACCGTCTGTTCGATCAGTACACCAGCCGTCTGCGCGAGCCCCTCCAACAAGTACACCCCCGGCAACACCGGGTTGCCGGGGAAGTGCGCCTCGAACTCGTCCTGGGCGAGCGCTACGGCCTTGATGCCCGTGGCGCGCACGCCGGGCTCCAGGTGGACGATCCGATCGAGCCAGTAGTGGCGCACGGGCGGGCCGCCCAGGGTCAGTGAGGGAACCGGGCCACCACGGGCCGCTGGCGATAGTGGCTCGCCGAGAACTGTACGGCGGCCCCGGAGACCTCCGCGATGCGCCGCACCATCGCTGTGTCCGCGTCCGCGGTGGGCGTCAAATGCAAGTGGTAGAACCCGCGACTGTGAAGAATGACCGTGCGCTCCCGGCCCGGGCGGACTGGCGGAGCGGGGAACTCGATGAAGGCCCGGTCTCCGGTCATGGGCATCGCGTGGTAGAGGGTGTCGGCGGTCAGGAGCACGGGGAGCAGATCGACGCCGTCCGGGCCTGACGCGATGCGCGGATGTAGCGTGTCGACCTGCACCGCCTGGTCGGCACTGTAGTCGACGGCCAGATAGTTGAAAGCCCAGAAGCCACGCGGCGGGCGGAGCCGGAGCCGCAGCGAGTCGCCGCGCCCTGCGCCGAGGTCGAGCGGGACCACAAGCTGTCCGGCCAGGAA
>CALMOP010000048.1 GCA_937871775.1 uncultured Gemmatimonadota bacterium
GAGACAACGGTGAGACAACGGGAAGACCACGGTGAAACAACGGGAAGACCGCGAGCCACCCCCGAGACCCCCGATCTCTTCCCGTAGTTTTCCGATGTCTCGCCGATGTCTCACCGTTGTCTTCCCGCAGTTTCACCGTTGTCTTCCCGCTGTCTTCCCGGTGTTTCACCGTGGTCTTCCCGCAGTCTTCCCCCCCTCCTTACCTTCCAGCCCATGTTGAAGCTCACCTTCCTCGGCACTGGCGCCGCCTGTCCCAGCGTCGACCGCAACGTCTCCAGCCTGGCGCTCGCTCGCGAGGGGGAGACCATGCTGTTCGACTGCGGCGAGGGCACCCAGCGCCAGATGATGCGCTACGGGGTGAGTTTCGCCTTTCGCGAGATCTTCTTCACCCACTACCACTCCGATCACCTGCTGGGGCTCACCGGCCTGCTGCGCACGCTGGGACTCCTGAACGTGCTGGGCGGGGCGGACCGGAGCGACGGGCTCACCCTGTACGGACCCAGGGGAGCCCAGCGGGTGTTGAGTCACGCGCTCGAGGTCGGCATCGAGCGGGTCAAGTTTCCGGTGGAGATCATCGAGCTCAAGCCAGGCGACCTGCTGCGTCGAGGCGAGTACGATCTCGTCACCTTCGAGACCGAGCACCGGGCCGATACCATCGGCTACGCCCTGGTGGAGCACATCCGGCTGGGCCGCTTCAATCCCGACCAGGCCCGCGCCATGGGAATCCCGGAGGGGCCGCTCTGGGGCAAGATCCACAAAGGCGAGACCATTGCCCTCGATGACGGCCGCCGGATCACCCCGGCCGATCTGGTCGGGGCTCCGCGGCCCGGCCGCACCGTGGTGATCTCCGGTGACACCCGGCCCTGCCCCGGAGTCGCGAAGGCGGCGCGGGGCGTCGATCTGCTGGTCCACGAGGCCACCTTCAGCCACGAAGACCACGTCCGGGCCCGCGAGACCGGCCACTCCACCGCCCTCGAAGCCGCCGAGCTGGCCCGCGACGCCGGTGTGAAGCGCCTGGTGCTCACCCACATCTCTCCCCGCTACAGCCGCGACGCTCCCGAGCTGGCCGCCGAGGCGCGCCTGGTCTTCCCCGAGACCGTGATCGCCCGGGATGGGCTGGAGCTGGAGGTGGGGTTTGCCGGAGCAGAGTGAGGCGGGGGACAGCGGGAAGACAAAGGGAAAACAACGGGAAAACAACGGGACCACCGGAGTGTGTCCTGGTCTTCCCGTTGTCTCACCGTTGTCTTCCCGTCCTCTTCCCGCTGCCTTCCCGCCGTCTTCTCGTTGCCTTCCCCCCCCGCTGCAAGAACTGAAGGGAGGGGTCTCTACCCCCTCCCCCTCGCTTCGCTCGTGCGGGGAGCAACCTAAGGCGGTACCTTCAACCGAACGTCAACTGATCCGGTATCCGGATGCGCAAGTTCTTGCTCATCAGTGTGTTGCTGGTTCTGGTCTGGTCAGGGGTGGCCCCCCACGACCGCTTCACCTGGTTCATGGAAGTGGCCCCGGTCCTGATCGGGTTGCCCATCGTGGTGCTCACCGCCCGGCGATTTCCGCTGACTCCGCTGGCGTACACCCTGCTCGCCGTCCACGCCTGCATCCTGATGCTGGGAGGCAAGTACACCTACGCGGAGGTGCCGCTGGGGCACTGGGTGAGCCAGCTCATGGGCTGGACCCGCAACAACTACGACCGCCTGGGCCACCTGGCCCAGGGCTTCGTGCCGGCCATCGTGGGCCGCGAGATCCTGCTCCGCACCTCCCCGCTCCGGCCTGGCAAGTGGCTCACGTTCATCGTGATCGCCATCTGCCTCGGCATCAGCGCCAGCTACGAGCTGATCGAGTGGGGCACCGCCCTCGCCACCGGCTCCGCCGCCGACGCCTTCCTCGGTACCCAGGGCGATCCCTGGGACACCCAGGAGGACATGGCCATGGCGGGGGTCGGGGCGGTGCTGGCGCTGCTTACCCTGCGGCGAGTGCAAGACCGGCAGCTGGAGAGGTAGACGGAAGCCGGAGGTCTGATCTCCGCGTCCGCTGGGTATCGCCCGGCGTGATTTCGAGCCCCTTACGAGCCCCCGCTCCCGCCATGCTGGGGCATGGCCCCTTGCCCCTCCGCCCGGGAGATCACCAGCTTATGGGTATGCCTGAGGCCCTGCGGGAATGGACCGCCGAACGGGTGCGCACGCTCCCCGACGACGGAATGCGCTACGAGGTGGTGGACGGGGAGCTGCTGGTGACCCCGTCGCCGGCGACACCTCATCAGCGTGCCCTCGGTGAGCTGCACCTCCGGCTCGGTGGTTACCTGCGTGGCGGGACGGTTGGAGAGCTCTTTCTCTCCCCCGCGGATGTCGAGTTCGATCCGCGCACGCTGGTGCAACCCGATCTGTTCGTGGTGCCGCTCCGCGAGGGCCGTCGCCTCCGGCGCTGGGCCGATATCGACCAGCTCATCCTGGCGATAGAGATCCTCTCCCCCAGTACCGCCCGCTACGATCGCCTCACCAAACGGCGGCTCTACCAGCGGCAGCGGATCGAATACTGGATCGTTGATCTCGACGCCCGGGTGATCGAGCGCTGGCGCGCCGACGACGAGCGGCCCGAGATCGTGGCCGATCGCCTGCGCTGGCATCCCTCGGGTGCCTCCGAGCCGTTCACCTTGGAGGTCGAGGAGTACTTCGCCCAGGTGATGGATTGAAGAGCCGGGCCGGAAGGCGGGAAGGGCATGAGGGGGAACTGCGGGAAGACAGCGGGAAAACAACGGGAACACAACGGGAAGACAACGGGAAGACAACGGTGAGACCACGGGAAGACACCGGTGAGACTGCGGTGAGACAACTGGAAGCCGCGGGCGCGTCATTTGGCACCGCCGCCGCGGTACCGGGGTTAGGCTCCCCGGGGGCTGCAATGGCAACCTTCTGCCGTGAAATCCCACCGGTCATTGGCTGCCTGGAAGGAGGCCCGGCAGGTTGCTCGATTGGTGATCCAGGCGGCTCGTTCCCACTGGCAGCCATGGGCATCCGCGCTGTTCGCTCAGGTCCTGCGCGCGTCCCTGTCGGTGCAGCTCAACATCGCTGAAGGGGCGGCCTTTGGGCCATCGCCGACCTATACCCGCCACCTGGCCATCGCCTACGGATCTGCGGTAGAGTCCCGCGAACTGATCGAGCACCTGATTGACGCGGACACATTGCCCAGGCCGCTCGGGGATGAGCTGCTGAAACATGCCGCCCGCACCCAGAGCCTGCTGCTGGGGCTTCTGAAGCGACATCGCCCCATTTCCTAGGCCGTACCCCCGTGGCTTCACCGGTGTCTTCCCGTTGTCTCACCGTTGTCTTCCCGCTGTCTCACCGTGGTCTCCCGTAGCCCCTACCTCAACAGCCTCGCCACGCAGTAGATGATCAGTCCTGCCAGCCCTCCGACCAGGGTGCCGTTGAGCCGGATGAACTGCAGGTCCCGCCCCACCGCCAGCTCCAGCCGGTCCGCCGCCACTTCGGGATCCCACTGCCGCACCGTCTCCGCGATCAGCAGCCCGACCTCGTGCCGATGCTGCTCCAGCACCGACGCGGCGAAGTTGGTGAGGAAGTCGTCCAGCTCGGCCAGTCGAGTCTCGTTGGCGACCAGACTGGCGCCGACCGAGCGGATCCCCCGGGCCAGCGGCAGCAGCGCCTCGTCCCCCGCGTCGGCCGCGAACCGCTCCGCCGCTCCCCGTGCCTTGTCCCACAGCGTCGCCGCGAACTCCGCCACCGCAGGATTGTTGAGCAGGTCGGTCTTGAGCGCCTCCGCCCGGGCGATAACCTCGGGAGAGTGCTTGAGCCGCTCCACGAACTCCCGGAACCGGGCGTCGAACTGGACCCGGAGGGGATGGTGCGGGTCGCCCTTCACCTCCTCGATCAGCCGCTGGCCCGCCGTCTCCAGCCGCCGCTGCAGCGCCTTGTCGATGGCCGGCGGCACCCACCAGGGGCTCTCCTCCTTGATCCGGCGGCTCAGGTCCTCCCGGTTCCGCTCCAGCGAATCCAGCGCCAGCTTGAGCGCCTCGTCCAGCAGCACCTGGTGCCGCTGGTCGGTGGCCACGATCGCCAGCAGGCTCCCCAGCATCGGCGCCAGCTGCATCGCCTGCAACCGAGTCACGGCGCTCTCCTGGATCAGCGCCCGCACCTCCGACTCGGGCACCGTCTGCACCGCCTGGGCGACCCCTGCCGCCAGGTGACGCGCCATCCGGGCGCTGTTGTCCGGGTCGCTCAGCCAGGTCGCGGCCCGCTCGGCGACCCGCATCGAGCGCAGCCGCACCGCCAGCACCTCATGTGACAGGAAGTGATTCTGCACGAAGTTGCCCAGCACCCGCCCGATCCGCTCCTTCTGGGTCTGGATGATGGCGGTGTGGGGAATCGGGAGGCCCAGCGGGCGGCGGAACAGCGCGGTCACGGCGAACCAGTCGGCCAGGCCGCCCACCAGCGCCGCCTCCGCCGTCGCCCGCACGAAACCCAGCCAGGGATGGGCCGGCTCCAGCAGCCGGGCCACCACGAAGACCGCCAGGGCGACCAGCAGCAGCCCGCTGGCCACCCGCTTCATGGACTTGAGCTCAGCCCGCCGGCTCGCCTCGTCCTTCCGCGGTGGCGGCAGCGGCACTGGACTCACCCCGGCGGGGGCGGGGTTGGCGGAGGGGAGGGGCATGTCTCAAAGAAACACGGGGAACGGGGAACAGGGAACGGGGAACGGGACAAACATGTCGGGGTCGGCACCGTTGCCAGACCCCACATGCTCGTCCCGTTCCCCGTTCCCCGTTCCCCGCAGTATTCCCGTTCCCCGTTCCCCGCGGCCTTACGTCCCCCGCTTCCTCAGCTCCCTCCCCACCACCACCGCCGCCGTCGCGGCGCCGACGATGAGTCCCGCCTTGGCGGCCTTGCGGGTCACCCGGACCGTGGTCGCAGCCTTCTCCTTCACCGCCTTGCGGCCCTGGGCGACCAGGAATCTGGTCTCCACCTTGTCATAGGCCCTGTGCGCGGCCTTCGCCACCAGCTGCCCCATCTTGTTCATACAGCCCTCCCCGGTGCGCGTCTGTCCGGGCGCGACCACTCGCACCCCGCGCCAACCTAAGGCCGGGGTGCTGAAGTGGAATGGAAAACGGGGTGAAGACTGCGGGAAGACCACGGTGCAACTGCGGGAAGACCACGGGAATACTGCGGGAAGACCACGGTGAAACAACGGGAAGACCACGGACCCACCCCGGGCACCCCGATGTCTTCCCGTTTTCTCACCGTTGTATCACCGTGGTCTTCCCGTTGTTTCACCGT
>CALMOP010000049.1 GCA_937871775.1 uncultured Gemmatimonadota bacterium
GGTGGAGGAAATGACCTCCGCCTTCACGTTTTCCTGCATGTCGGTGACTTCCTCGGGCCGCTCGTCGATCAGCAGCACGATGAGCACAATCTCGGGGTGGTTCTCGCTGATCGCATTGGCCAGCTTCTGCATCAGGATGGTCTTGCCCGCCTTGGGCGGGGCGACGATCAGGCCGCGCTGCCCCTTGCCGATGGGCGACAGCAGGTCCACCACCCGCATCGACAGGTCCCCCGTGGCCCGTTCCAGGCTGATCCGCTGGTCCGGATAACGGGGCCGGAGGTTGTCGAACGCGATCCGGTGCTTGGTCTTTTCCGGCTCTTCGTAGTTGACGCTCTCGACCTTCAGGAGGGCGAGGTAGCGCTCGCCTTCCTTGGGGGGGCGCACCTGCCCCATGACCGTGTCACCGGTGCGCAGGTCGAATCGCTTGATCTGGGAGGGCGAGACGTAGATGTCGTCTGGCCCGTAGAGATAGTTCCAGTCCTGGCTGCGGAGGAATCCGTACCCCTCGGGCAGGATCTCCAGCACGCCTTCGCCGCGGATGACCGTGTCCTGATCGAGCAGGGTCTGCTCGATCCGGAAGATCAGGTCCTGCTTGCGGAGGCCCGAGTAGTTGGTGATGTTGAGCTGCTCGGCCAGCGCATGCAGTTCGGCGACCGATTTCTGCTTGAGCTCGGCGATATCCACGGGAGTGGTACTCCGCTCTGTGGGATTCCGCTCAGTGCTGTTCCGCTCGGGAGCGGGCCGCCGATCGCCTGGCGGACGGGCATTGTTGGGGGCAGGCAAATGTGGTCGGGGTCGGAATTGGGCCACGGACCGGATGGTCCGATCGGGTCTGCTCGATGTCGATGATGGGACTGCCGGGAGAGGTCACAAGCCTACCGCAAGTGCCCCATAATAGGGGCGGCGGAGGGGAGCGTCAAGGGGACCCGTGGACGCACTGACCGATTGTTTTGAGGCCTGGCGGGTGGTGCGGGCCGGCGGCCGCGAGGTGGTGGAGGGGCTGGTGACGAGTCGACATCGTGGCCCGTCACCCGAACTCCGGAGCGCCCTCGCCGCCTGGCCCCATGCCTACTACTGGGCCGACCGTGCTCACGAGGAGCTGATCCTGGTGCGGCCGCTGGATCGGCCCCGCCGGGAAGCCTGGTGGCTGCATGTGACGCTCTTCATGGTCACCGCGCTCTGCGCCCTGGGCGCCGGGGCAGCCCTCCAGGGGACCTACACCCCCCAGCCGGACCCCGGGTTGCTGGGATTGCTCCGGGCCAGTCTCCGATTCTTCCCCGAGTTCCTGCAGCAACCTCCCGCTGTGCTGTGGAGCGGGTGGCAGTTCGCGCTGCCACTGCTGACGATTCTGCTGGTGCATGAGCTGGGGCATTTCTTCGCCGCCCGCCGCTACGGAATCGATGTCTCGCCGCCGTTCTTTCTCCCCATTCCCGCGACGGTGTCACCGATCGGGAGTCTGGGCGCCTTCCTGCGACTGCGCTCTCCGGTGGTCGACCGCCGCCAGCTGGTGGACGTCGGGGCGGCCGGTCCGCTGGCCGGGTTCGTGGTGGTCCTGCTGGTGCTCGCCTGGGGCTACGCCTCGAGTCCGCTGCGGGAGGCCCCCGGGCCCGGGGTCCACACCTTCATCGCGCTGGGCGGGGTGGATTTCCCGCTGGGCGATTCCCTGCTGACCCGGCTGTTCCGCCACCTGTTCCTGCCGGGGCCCGGCGCGGTGCATCTCAGCCTCGGGGCTTTCGCCGGTTGGGCCGGGGCACTGATCACCGGGCTCAACCTGCTGCCGCTCAGCCAACTCGATGGCGGGCATGTGGCCTATGGCCTGCTCGGCCGGAAACAGATCCCGGCCGGTCTGGCGGCGCTCCTGGGGCTGGCCTTCCTGGCCGAATGGTGGTCAGGCTGGCTGTTCTGGGTGCTGGTGACGCTGGCTGCCGGGGGCTGGCGCTGGACCCACCCGTCGGTCCTGTGCCCGGACCGGCCGGTACCGCCGGACCGGCGCGTGATTGGCTGGTTGTGCATGCTGGTGTTCGTGGTGACGTTTGTGCCGGTCCCCTTCGGCCCCTAGGTCCTCCGTTCTATATTCCGCAGTGCCGGTGCAGGGCCGCACGCCCCTTCCACTAGGACGACACCGTGACCGTCGAAACCGATCGGCTCCACAAGCTGCGGCACGACCTGTCGAATCCGCTGTCGGCGTTGCTGGCGGAGACGCAGCTCCTGTTGCTGAACGAGTCGAAGCTCGACCCGGAGACCCTCACCAGCCTGCGGGAGATCGAGGCGCTGGCGGTGCGGATGCGGGGGATTCTGCGGGAGGGTTGAGCGGGCATCGGCCGTTGGCCGTCAGCCGTCGGCCTTCTGATGGCCGGTGGCTGACGCCTCAAGCCTGATGCCTGCCAGGTAGCGCCACCCATTGCCCAGGTACAACACCAGAAAGACCAGGCTGGCGGAACTGACGCCGAGCCGGTACCCCAGCGGCATGGTGCTGGCGGACACGAAGCCTTCGATCAGCCCCGCCAGGACCAGCAGCACTACCACCGCGCCGATCATTGGGAGCGCCCGCCGACCCGCCAGCAGCAGGGCGTCCACCCGGTGGTATTCCCCCGGAGCGATCAGCGCCCGCCCCAGCAGAAATCCCGCCGCCCCCGCGACCCAGATCGCGAACAGTTCCAGCACACCGTGCCCGATGACAAAGGTCCAGAGATACTCCAGCAGCCCCGTGTTGCCGAAGTGCCCCGAGACGGCGCCGAGTGCCAGCCCATTGTAGGCCAGCAGCACCAGGGACCCTACCCCGAGGAAGACCCCGCCGCCGAAGCAGGCAAACGCAACCCGGATGTTGTTCTGCATGATGCGGGACGCCATCAGGGGCCGGTCGTCGGGATCGGTCTCGACATAGCCACGCCCCTGCCGCTGCCGTTCGACGCCGGCCTCGGCCCGCTCGAGCATGGTGGCGGGGAGCACCTCCTCAGCCAGCGCGGGGCGCTCCCGGAGCAGCAGGTAACCGCCCGCCGCCGGCAGCGCGAAGCTCAGGAATGCCACCAACACGACCCGCCCGGCGAGGATGACGCTGGCGGGGCACTCGGCCACCAGGAATTCCCATATCCGGTGCGCGGGCCGGCGCTCATCCCGGTAGAGCGCGTTGTGTCCGGCAGCCACCAGCCGCTCCAGCCGAACCTGCACCGGGGGCGCTGCCCGATAGGTGCGGGCCCGAGCCAGGTCGGCGGCGACTTCGCGGTAGCGGGCTGCGAAGTCGGGCAGCTCAGCGGCGGCGAAGGCGTCGAGTCCCTCCCGCCCGGCGCGCTCCGCGAGGGCGTGGAACTCATCCCAGCGGGTGGACTTCCGGGCCACCAGCCGGTCCACCACTCCTCCGCCATCGGGGCGTGCGCCGCCGGCCAGCCGAGCCCCGAAGCGGCCCCGCCGCCGGGCCAGCTCATCCCGGTAGAGGCCCGCGAGAAACTGCTCCGGATCCTCGGGGCGATTGGGATAGCGTTCGGCGAGCCGCTGGGTCAGCCGGCGGGCCAGGCCGGTCCGGATCGGCGGGTCGAGTTCGGGGGCCCGTTCAGCGTACTCCCGCAGGAAGTGGAACTCCTGCTCCGACAGCTCGGGGATCCCCACAGGCTCGGCTGGGGCGGCATTGTCCGGGGGGGGCGGGACGGCTCCCAGCAGCACCGGATGGTCGCGAACGACCACCGTCCCGGCGACCAGGTCCCCGATGCGCTTGCCCCGTGGATGCAGCGCAACCAGCAGGGTACCGAGCAGGTAGGGCGGGGGCAGGAAATCGGCGACCCGGAGCAGATTCCTGATCGCGGCCGCGCCCAGGGTGACCGGGTGGCCGGTGTCCTGCACCACGCGCAGTCCCAGCCAGCGCTTGCCCGGGGTCTGACCCTGGCGGAGCCCCTCGAAAAAGGTGTAGTAGCCCCACAGCGTCACGAAGGACACCAGTCCGAGGATCGGTGCCAGCCATGGGCTGTTGGACGGGAACAGCTGGCCCAGCACGTAGGCGGACGCGGCCAGCCAGAGCAGGATGACCGCCGTGTCCCCGATGGCCGCGAGGGCGCGCGATCCCACCCCGGCGATCTCGTAATCGAGGATCACGTGTTCCGGGGTCTCGATCTCGAGGTGCTGCCGGAAGTCGCTCGCGGCTGGTTGCGGCATACCCGGATTGTAGCGCGCCGGATCGGGAGAAGGCAAAGCCACCCGCCATTCCCAACCGCCGGCACTGGCTGCATCTTCCAGCACGCCCCCCTGGTCAGTTTCCACGATCCCAGCCCCGGGTGGAGGTATTGTGTCCCAGACCCCGCTCCGACCTCTGTCCGTTGGCGAAGTGCTGGACGTCGCCTTCGGGGTTTACCGCCAGCACCTCGCGACGCTCATCACCATCGCGGTGGTTCTGACCGGACTGCCGCTGCTGGTGTTCGGGGCCGGGGCCGCGGTCGTGGCGCCGGCGCTGATGGGCAGCATCCCCACCCTGGTGCTGGTGGTGTTGGGGTTCATTGTGGGGTACCTGGTGCTCACCCAGCTGTCGATGGGGGCCACCGTGCTGGTGATTGCGGAGGGCTACCTGGGCCGCAGCCTCAGTGCCACCGAGGCCATGCGGCGGACGCTGGACAAGCTGGGGATGCTGGTGGTCAGCGGCCTGCTGGTGGGATTGCTGGTCGGTCTGGGCATGATCATCGGCATCATCCTGCTTTTTGTTCCGGGCATCATCCTGCTCTGCGGTCTGATCCTGACCACCCAGGTGGTCATGCTGGAGTCGCCGGCCGGCGCGACCGACGCGATGGGCCGGGCCTGGAGGCTCTCCCGGGGCTCACGGTGGCGGATTCTGCTGCTGCTGCTGGTCGCCCTGGTGCTCATGGTCGTGGTCCTCATGGGAACCGACCTGGTGGTGAGTCTGGCCCTGGGCACCCCGTTCATCACCCCTGAACCGGGCAAGACGCCGGATCTGGCCCCGCTCCTGGTGCGTCAGGGCATCCAACTGGTGATGAACATCCTGGTGGCGCCGCTGCCGTACTGCTTCCTGACGGTGGCCTACTACGATGCCCGGGTACGCAAGGAAGGGTTTGACCTGGAGCTGCTGGCCGCCAGCCTGCCGACGTGATCCACTCCGGAGTCCCTCAAGCCCCGGCGCCGTCTCCCGGCTCCCTGCGGGAGGTACTGGACTCGGTCTTCGCCGCGCCGGCGTATCGCTGGGCCCCCCGTACCGACCCGCCCGCCCAACTGCTCCGCTGGTGGTCCGACCTCACCGGCTGGCTGGGCCATCTTTCCGAACGGGCCCCGCTCCTCTACTGGGGCGTGGTGACAGTGCTGGTCGTGATTCTGGCCATGATCTTCGTGCATGCCGGATACGTCCTGCTGCAGACCTTCCGCGCCGCGAGCGCGCCGCCCGAACTCCCTGCCGCGCCGCCGCCGCTGCTGCGGGGGTCGCCCTGGTACCGGCGGGAGGCCGAGCGTCTCGCGGCCGCGGGGTGCTATGCGGAAGCCATGTCGGCCGGCTTCACGGCGCTGGTGCTGGACCTCGATGCCCGTCAGCTGCTCCGGTTCCACCCCGGGAAGACTCCCAACGAGTACACCTACGAGGCCCGGCTGAACCAGCCGTCCCGCGAGGCGTTCCGGGAGCTGGTGCGGGCGCTGTACCGGTACGTCTTCGCGGGTGATGCCTGCGGGCCGGGCGAATTCGCCACCTGGCAGGAGCGGGCGGTGGTGGAGCGGTATGCGCCCGCGAACTGAAGCGGTGCTCGGGTTGGGCGCACTGGTACTGGTGAGCCTCCTGCTGTCGCGGACCAAGGCCGCTCGTCAAGCCGCCCAGGAGGCCGACCGCCGACCCTCGGCCTATCTTGCCGGTCCCCTCGGAGTGAAGGGCCTGGCGGAGGCGCTGCGGCGCACCGGGGTGGAGGTGCGGCCGTTCCGGCGAGGGCTCCGATCGCTTCCGGTGGACAGCGTCGGGACCGGGAGAACACTGCTGGCGCTCCTGGATCCGAGTGAGCCGATCGAGGGGTACGAGCTGCAGCTGGTGCGGCACTGGTCCGACCAGAGTGACCGCCGTGCGCTGTTGCTGGCCGGCCCCGGCGCCGAAGCCCTCATGCGCTGCTTTGGGTTCGCGCTGGACTGGCGGGTCCTCGACAGCGTAGCCGTGGAGCCCGCGGCTCCGGTCGGGTCGGATCCCCGGCCCTGGCCCAAGGTGGCCGGGCTCCTCGCCGCGACCACCGACTCAGTGGTGGTAGACTCCTCGCGGTTGCGGGATGCCGGCATCCTCAGCTGCGCGGTGCCGGCGCTCTCGGGGGTCGATACGCTGCTCCGCACCCGGGCCGGCCGGGCGGTGGCGCTGCGACTGCATCGCATCGACACCGGGGGAGAGGTCCTGCTGGCGTCGGATGCGGCGCTGTTCCGCAACCGGGTGCTCCGGGAATCGGCGGCCGGACCCCGGCTGCTGGGATTCATCGCGGGCCGCTACCGTCGGGTCCTGTTCGAGGAAGCCCATCACGGTTTCGCGGAGAGCGGGTCGCTCGCCGGGGCAACCCTGGCCTGGAGCCTCCGCTCACCTTGGGGCTGGGCCATGTGGCAAGTGGCCGTGGTCGGGGTGCTGGCCCTGCTCGGCGGTGCAGTGCGTTTCGGGCCGCCGCTCTACCGCGTGGACCGACGCCGGCGCTCCCCGCTGGAACATGTGCGGGCGCTGGCCACCGCCCTCGCCGCTGCCCGGGGTCATGACGTGGCGATCGGCACCATCGTGCAGGGCCTGCGGCGGCGGTTGCACCCCGCCGGACGAGCTCCGCGTGGCTCCTGGCAAAGCTGGCTGGACCGGCTGGTCGACCAGGTCCGCTCCCGCCGCGCCCGTGATGCAGTCGAGACGCTCCGTAGTCTGACGCGACCGGGGCAATCCCAGGACGGGGTTCTCCGGGCCGCCAACGCCGTGGAGGATGTGTGGGAGGAACTGCACCACTGACGGGCGAGGAGGTCCGCACCCAGACCGAGCGGGCCCGGCGCCTTCTCGGCGAACTGGGGCGGGTGATTCTGGGGCAGCCGGCGGTGCTGCGCGAGGTGCTGCTCGCGCTCATGGCCCGAGGCCACGTCCTGCTCGAAGGCGCGCCGGGCACCGCCAAGACCCTGCTGGTCCGCACCCTGAGTCAGGCTCTGGGGCTCGAGTTCCGCCGGATCCAGTTCACTCCGGATCTGATGCCCAGCGACATCACCGGGGTAAACCTGCTGCTGGGGAGCGGCGACTTCAGCTTCCGGCCGGGGCCGCTGTTCGGGGATCTGGTGTTGGGCGATGAGATCAACCGTGCGCCGGCCAAGACCCAGGCCGCGCTGCTCGAGGCGATGCAGGAGCGCCACGTGACGGTGGACGGCACCAGTCACCCGCTAAGTCAGAGCTTCACGGTCTTCGCGACCCAGAACCCGATCGAGTTCGAGGGGACGTACCCGTTGCCCGAGGCCGAACTGGACCGGTTCCTCATCAAGAGCCTGGTCGGCTACCCCGATGACCAGGCCGAGCAAGGCCTGCTGCAACGGGTCCTCGGTGGGTTCGAGGCCTCCGAGCCGGCCAGCTTCGGAGTCACACCAGTGATGGACGCCCGCGGGCTGGCCGAGCTCCGGCGGGCGGTAACCCGGGTCAGGGTCCAGGAGAACCTTATCGGGTACATCACCGGGTTGGTCCGGGCCACCCGCGACGCGCCCGCGCTGACGCTCGGCGCGAGCCCCCGCGCCAGCGTGGCCCTGCTGAAGCTGGCGCAGGCGGCCGCTCTGCTGGATGGCCGCGACTACGTCATCCCGGACGACGTCAAGAATCTGATCCGGCCGGTGCTCCGGCATCGAATTGCGGTGGCACCTGAGCTGGAGCTGGAAGGTGTGACGGCGGACCAGGCGCTGGTGACGATCGTGGAACGAGTCCCGGCGCCATGAATCGCGGACTGCCGCTGCTGCTGGTGCTACTGCTGGCCGGGCCGTTGCCGGGCCAGCTGCCACCCCGCGCCATCCGCCGCACCGTGCCGATCACCAACAGCTTCCTGCGGGGCCTGGCGCTGGGCACCCGCGACTCGAGCGGCCGGCCGGGTCCCCGGTACTGGCAGCTGACTGCGGACTATGACATCGAGGCCCGGCTCGACCCCAGTGATGGTTCGGTCAGCGGGCGCGAGACAGTCACCATCCACAACGCCTCCGACTCGACGCTCAGTGCTGTGGTGCTCCGGCTGTACCAGAATCGGTTCACCGCGACCGCCCCGCGGTCGCGGGCGTCCCCGATCGAGACCCGTGGGATGCGGATCACCCGGCTGGTGGCCAATGGTATGGAGGTGGACCTGGCCGCCGCGGCCGACTGGTCCGGCACCACCGTGGTGACGGTCCCGCTCCTCCGGCCGATACCCGGCGGTGGCACCGGGAGTCTGGAAGCCGAATGGACCGTCGACATCCCGGATCAGCCGGCCGGCCGCGGTGGCGCCCGGGGCGGACGGGTCGGGACGCGGGTGTTCCAGGTCTCCCAGTGGTATCCCCAGCTGGCCAAGTACGATGACCTGCGGGGCTGGGATCACGAGCCCCACCTGGGCTCGAGCGAGTTCTACAACAACTTCGGCCGGTTTGACGTGCGGCTGACAGTGCCGGAAGGGTGGCTGGTGGGCGCGACCGGAGTGCTGCAGAACCCGGGCGAGCTGCTCCTGCCGAGTGTGCTCGAGCGGCTGGCCCGGGTGACGGAGAGCGACTCCCAGCTGGTCATCGTCGGGCCAGGGGAGGGCGGGGTGGGGCGGGCCACGCGCGCGGGGGCCGGGCTGCCCTGGCACTTCACGGCGGATTCGGTCAACGACTTCGCGTGGGCCACCTCGCCCGAATACATATGGGAGGCGACCCGGGCCACTATTCCGGGCCGTGGAGCGATCCCGGTGACGCTACTCTACCTCCCGGAGCATCCGCGGTACCGCGAGACCGGCGCCATGGCCCGGCACGCCCTCGAGTTCTACTCGAAGCTGTGGATGCCCTATCCGTTTCCCCAGTTTACCCAGGTCGACGGACCGGAAACCGGCATGGAATACCCCATGCTCACCATGAGTGGAGCGGGTTTCGAAGTGACCGACCACGAGATCGGCCATCAGTGGTGGCCGATGACCGTGGGGGTCAACGAGACCTGGTACGGCTGGATGGACGAGGGCTTCAACGATTACATGAATATCCTGTCGGACGCGGCCTGGCGGGGCCAGCGGCCCCGGCTCGACAGCATCGGGGCCCGCGCCGGTCTCGCCGCCGGGCTGGAGTCCCAGGCACCGATGATGTGGGACAACAACTACGGCGGCCCGCTGACCAGCTACGTGACCTATGACAAGGTGGCGATGATGCTGTCGATGCTGGGTGGGATCGTGGGCGACAGTGCGGTGCAGGCCGCGGTCCGGGACTACGCCCGCGCCTGGCGCTTCCGCCACCCGGCGCCGTGGGACTTCATGTTCGCGATGAATCGGGCCCTGGGCCGGAACCTCGACTGGTTCTGGTACTACTGGCTGTTCACGACCGAGACCGCCGATGGGACCATCAGCGGCGTGACCCGTCGTGGCGACCGGACCCAGGTGACCGTCAAGCAACTTGGGGAGATGCCCGCCCCGGTGGTGCTCCGGATCGAGCTCGCGCCGGGTGGACCGCCGCTCCGCCCCATGGCGAACGCCGAGATCCGCGGCGACACCGCGGTGGCGCGGTGGCCGGTCGAGGTGTGGTTCTCCGGCGCTCGAGGCTTTGTGGCGAGCCTCGACTTCGGCCCGCGCCGGATCGCCCGCATCGTGCTCGACCCCGAAGCCAGATTTCCCGACAGCAACTGGAAGGACAACGTCTGGCCGCGCTGAGCTTCGTGCCTGACCGCCGTTTCCTGGTGGGTGCGCTGGCTCTCGCCGCGGTCGCCCCGCTGGCCCTGTGGTGGCCTGGCGCGGCCGGTTTGCTGCTGCTGCTGGACCTCGCGTGGGTGGGCCTGCTACTGCTGGATCTGTGGCGCACCCTCGATCTCGATCCCGAGCGATTGGAGCTGACCCGAGAAGCGCCTCCGGCGTTTTCGGTGGGTCGCCCTCTGCCGATCACCTATCGCTGGACCAACCCGCTCCGGCGCCCGCTCCTGCTCCGGGTCCGGGAGAGCTTCCCGCGCATGCTGGCTCCGGTGGCCGGGCCCGAGCGCCGGCTGCTGCTGCCCCCCGCCGAGGTACAGAAAGAGGAGATCCTGCTGACCCCGGGCGCCCGCGGCAAGGATCGGGGCGGGCACATGGTGCTGAGACTGCGGGGGCCACTTGGTCTGGGCTGGCGCCAGTTCACCGTGGAGCGACCCTGGCAGGCCACCGTTTACCCCAACCTGGTGGGGGCGAGTCTCCGATCGCTGCCGACCCAGGCGCAGCGTCGGCGGGAGGCCGGTTTCCGGAGCGTGCGCCGGATCGGCGAAGGGCGGATGTTCGAGAGCCTGAAGGAATGGGTGCCGGGCGAGGATACCCGCACCATCGACTGGAAAGCGACGGCGCGCCGTGGCAAGGTCATGGCCCGACAGTACGAGGACGAGCGGCGGCAGCAGGTGCTGCTGGTGATCGATGCGGGGCGGATGCTGACCGCGGAGGTCGACGGACGAGCCCGGCTGGAGGCGGTGGTGGAGGCGGCGCTGCACCTGGCGCACAGCGCCGTGGACCACGATGACAACGTGGGCCTGATGGTGTTCGCCGACGAGGTCACCCACTGGTTGCCGCCGGCCCGGGGCCGGCGGGCGCTGCGGGCAGTGCTGGAGGCGCTGGCGGTGGTGGAAGGCCGACTGGTGGAGCCCAACTACCCGGCGGCGTTCGCCTATCTGGCGGCGCGCAATCGCAAGCGGGCCCTGACGGTGCTGTTTACCGACGTGATCGACCGCACCGCCAGTGAGTCGCTGGTGGCGCAGGTCGGCACGCTGCGGCCCCGGCACCTGCCGCTTGCGGTCACGCTTCGGGATCCCGCGCTGGAGCGGCTGGCCACCGCGCGCCCGGCCACGGCCAGCGGGGCTTTCGAGCGGGCGGCGGCCGAGGAGCTGCTGCTGTCGCGGGAAGCGGCGCTGACCGACATGCGGAGTCGCGGGGTGCTGGTACTCGACGTGGCGCCGAGCGGGGCGAGTGCGGCGGTGGTGGAGCAGTACAACCGGCTGAAGCGGCGGGGGGTGCTGTAGGGTGGGGAACGGGGAACGGGGAACGGGGAACAGGCCACCCTGCCCAACCCATTCGTGCCTATCCCGTTCCCCGGTCCCCGTTCCCCGTTCCCCTGTCGCCCGACTTCGAACCGGGGAAAATGGTGTCCGGCTGGTGCCCCATCGCCTCGAGGTACTGCCGGTCGAAGGCGGCTGAGATGGTCTCCCGGCGGGAGTAGGGGCCGGGCCGGTAGGCCCGTGACTGCACTCCCTGCTGGCTGAGTTCGCAGACGTGCCAGTCCTCGCGATTGGTCATGTCCCAGAATCGGGTGCCGTCCTCGATATCGAACGTCGGGTCCTTGAGGGTGTCCGGGTGGAACAGCCAGTGGCAGCTGATCCTGGTCCGGTCCACCGCCACCGGCCACAACAGGTGGAACATCACGTAGTCGGGGTGCAGGCTGAGCAGCATATTCGGCATGATCGAGTAGTAGTAGACCCGATCATGGTCCTCGGCCGGGAGCTGGGGGTCGACCGGCAGGCCGCACACCCGGCCCGACAGGGTCATGCTCCGGGAGCCGTCCGCCAGGATCATGTAGCCGCCGAGGAAGGGGCCCTCGACCAGGTCGTTCTCGCCCAGGTTCGGCGGGGTGCGCTTGGTCAGTGTGGGGTGCACCAGCGGGCAGTGATAACATTCGGAGTAGTTCTGCACCACCAGTTTCCAGTTGGCGCGGATGTCGTACTCGATCATCCGGCCCTGGTGCAGATTGGGAAGATTGAACCGGCTGAAGCGACCCAGCAGCGGGGCATGTTCCTCGGCGAACGGCCGTGGGGCCTCGGCCAGGTTGATGAAGATGAAGCCTTCCCAGGTGGCCACCGCCACGGACCGGAGCGGCCAGTCCTGTTTCCGGAAGCCCTCGAGGTCGTTGGTGGCGGGGGCACCGATCAGTCTTCCGTCGAGCGCGTAGGTCCAGGCGTGATAGGGGCACTGGATGGTCTCACTGAACTGCCCCTGGTGCTCCTCGCACAGCCGGCTGCCACGGTGACGACACACATTGTAGAGGGCCCGGACCTCGCCGCTCTGGTCGCGCAGGATGATCAGGCTCTCCCCCGCGACCTCAAGCAGGAAGTAGTCGCCCGGCCTGGCGAGGCGCTGCTCGCGCTCGACGCATAGCCATTGCCGGGTGAACAACCGCTCCTGCTCCTCCGCCAGGATGGCGGGCGAGGTGAAGTAGCGGCCAGGAAGGGTGTGCTGCCCCTGGGTGGGAAGCTCGCGGGCATGCCAGCGCGTGGTGGTCACACGAAGCAACTCGTTGCGTGGTTACCATGAAACATGACATCCGGACCGACTGTCGGGAAGAGTAGCATGACCGAAGCGCCGCGGCGAACCCCGGGTCGACGGGTCGTCCATCTCATCCCTCATACCCATTGGGACCGGGAGTGGTACCTGCCGCTGGGCGCCTTCCGGGCCCGGCTGGTCGAGGCCATCGACGGCCTGATCGCCTTGCTGGACCGCGATCCCAGAGTCGTCAGCTTCCTGCTGGATGGACAGACGGTCCTGCTGGAGGACTACCTCGCGGTCCGGCCTGAACGTCGGGCCGATCTGGTCCGGCTGGTCGAGTCGGGTCGACTGCAGGTGGGACCCTGGTATGTGCTCGCCGATCCGCAGATCCCCGCCGGAGAATCGCTGCTGCGGAACCTGTCCCTGGGTCGGGAGGATGCGCTCGCTCTCGGGGGCAGGTGGCCGGTGCTCTACTCGCCGGACGGGTTCGGGCATCCTCAGGCCTGGCCGGCGCTGGGTGCCGAGTTCGGCCTCTTGGCGGGTGCCGTGTGGCGCGGGGTTGATCCGGCCGCGCTGGCCGGTCGGGACCTGGCCCGGTGGGCGGCGCCTGACGGTCGCCGCCTGCTCTGCTACCTTTTTCCCGCCGACGGCTATGAAATCGGGTCCAGCCTGCTGGTCCCCCCGTCCGCACTTCCGGCCGCGTGGGCCCGGGTACGGTCCACGCTCCTCCCCCGGTCGGCCACCACCCACGTCGCGCTGCCGGTGGGCGCCGATCATCACGCAGCGGATCCCGACCTCGGCGGCCTCGCGGACCGGCTGCAGGCGGTCGAGCCCGACGTCGAGTTCCGGTTCTCGAGCCTGGACCGCTTCCTGGAGACCGCGGTCGGCGCCGAGTTGCCGGTCATCGGGGGCGAACAGCGCTGGTCGGCCGGCCACGCCTGGACTCTGCAGGGAGTCCACGGCACCCGGGCTCCGCTCAAGCGCAGGAACAGTGCCGCCGAGCTGTTGCTGACTCGGCTGGTCGAGCCGCTGCTGTCCTATGCCGGCTCCGCCTCGACCCGGGCCATCCTGCGACGAGCGTGGCGGGAGCTGGTGCAGTGCCACTTCCACGATACCCTGTGCGGCTGCTGCAGCGATCCGGTGGCCCGCGCGATGGCGGCCCGATTGGTCGAGGTGGAGAGCGCCTCCCGCGAGCTGCTGCGAGGCGTGGTGCACCGCCTCGCCGGCCACGACCCGGAGGCGACGACCCCCCAGGCCAGCGGATCACGCCTGGTGGTCTGGAATCCCGCGGTCCGGGCCCGGGGCGGGGTCGTGATCGCGGAGCTGAGCTTCTTCCGGCGCGACGTCCTGGTGGGACCACCGGGGAACCGGGTTCCAGGCCGCGGCAAGGGCATGCTGCCCTTCCTGCTTCGGGCCAGCGACGCGCCGGGCCTGTTGATCGCGCCGCAGATTCTCGAGGTAACCCGCGGGCTGGAGCGCCGCGACGGCGCCCGCCACTACCCTGACCAGGACATCGTCGACCGGGTCCGCTGCGCCGTGCCGCTCACCGGTCTGCTCGACGGCCACCAGGTCCGGCAGTTCGAAGTCGTCGCCGGGCGAGGTCAAGCGGCGGAGAGCTTCGCAGGCGCCGAGGGTCAGTTGCTCTGGAATGGCCGGGTGGCGCTGGCGGTCGAAGGGGACGGGACGGCGGTATTGCGTGCGCCCGGAGTGGAGCGGCCCTTCGTCGGGCTGCTGGGAATCGAGAGCGAGCCTGATCGCGGTGACAGCTACAGCTTCGCACCCGGTGCCCGGGAGCAGGTGATCCGGGCCCGCCGGGCCGGTCGAATCGGGGTCCTCGCCTCCGGGCCGCTGGTCGCCGGGCTCGGCTGGTCCGTCCGCCTGCGCGCCGCGGCGGCCGCGGGTCGTGGGGGGGTGGTGACCGCGCGGTTCCGCGCCGTGGCGGTGGGGGACAGCCGGGCGCTTCGGATCCGGGTGGCACTCGAGAACCAGGGGTGCGACCATCGGCTCCGGCTCTGTTTGCCCACCGGACTCGCTGGAGAGCCGGCTGTGGCGGGGACCCAGTTCGGGGTTGTGCATCGAGCCGCTGGCTCTCGAGTTCGGGCACCCAACGAGACCCGGGAAGCCACTGCTCCCGCGCACCGCTACGTCGCGATCGCGCGCGGGAACCGGGGACTGGCGCTGCTGCTGCCGGGGTTCTTCGAGTATGAGTGGACTCGGCGCGGCGACCTGCTGCTCACGCTGCTCCGGGCGATCGGCGAGCTGTCCCGCGACGACCTGCCCACGCGAAGGGGGCACGCCGGATGGCCCACGTCGATACCAGAGGCGCAATGCCAGGGCGCCGAGACCATCGAGTTCGGGCTGGCGCCGATCGAGGCGGCCGACTGGGAGCATCCCGAGCGGCTGGAGGAGTTGTGGGAGGATGTGTTCCTGCCGCCGCTCACGACCCACATTCGGGGCTTCGTCGGGAGCAGCGAGCCGCCGGTCGCCGCCGGCCTTACCCTGGAAGGGGAAGGGCTGGTGCTCTCGGCCATGAAACCGGCGGATGACGGCTGCGGCAGCGTGATGCGGTGCGTGAATCTGCGGCAGGTCGAGGTCGAGGGCCGGCTCACGGTGGCGCGGCCGCTCGGGTCGGTTACCCTGGTTGGTGGCGACGAGTTGCCACGTCCCGGCCGGATTGAGCGCCCCGACAGCTCAACGGCAGTCTTCCGGGTGGCAGCCGGTTCGATGTGTTCCCTGCGGCTGGAGTACCTGGACTAACATGGAGGCACTGATGCATCGCATGCTGTTGCTGGGTTCGATGATGATGCCGGTGGCGCTGGCCGCCCAGGAAAAACAGGTGCTCTCGGTGCCCGGTGCCGTGGCGGGGTTGCCGTTCTCTCCGGCGATACGAGTGGGCAACGTGCTCTATCTCTCGGGTCAGCTCGGCAACGTGATCGGGACCCGCAATCTCGTCCCCGGCGGGATTCAGGCGGAAACCCGGCAGACGCTGCAGAATATCGGCACCGTGCTGGAGGCGGCGGGCAGTTCGCTGGACCGGGTGTTCAAGTGCACCGTGTTCCTGGCGGACATCGCCGACTACGGGGCGATGAACGAGGTCTACGCCAGCGTCTTCTCCAAGGATCCTCCGGCCCGGTCCACGGTTGCCGGAAGCGGGCTGGCGCTGGGCGCGCGGGTGGAGATCGAGTGCCTGGCGACGGCGGGACCGTAAGGGGGAATCGGGGAACCGGCATTCTCCAATCCCTCAACCCCGCGCCGCCCTGATCACATCCGGCCGGTTGGTCACGATCCCGTTCCCGCCCGCCTGCCAGACCTCCCATGCGTTCCGGGTATCATCGACGGTCCAGACGTGAACCGTGGCGCCGCGTCGGTGGGCCGCGGTGACCAGCCGCCGGGATGGGATCCGGAGGCGGTGGTGCCGGAAGGGTACCGCGTAGGACCGGCAGCGCGGGTCGGGCCGGGCATATCCGAAGAACAGCCGGGCGATATCGCGCTCCGACGCGCCCAGGGTGAAGGGTGGTTGGCGGAACGAGGTCAGGGCACGCCAATCAGCGCCGGCCACTATTGACCTGGCCGCCGCTCCCGAATTCTCCAGCAGTTCGGCCAGCGGTCCCGCGACCTGGCGTTCTTTCACCTCGATCAGGAGCGGCACCCCCGGGAATTCGGCGATCACCTGGCCGAGCAGCGGTACCCGCACCCCGGTACCGCGAAAGGGAAGCTGTCCGTCCTCATCGACGAAGTGGTATCCGGCGTCCAGCTCGTTGAGTTCCGCCGCGCTCAGCCGATGCACCGGCCCGCGGCCGTTGCTGCAGCGATCCAGATCCGGATCGTGATGGACCACCACCCGACCGTCCCGGGTGAGCCGCACGTCCAGTTCCAGCGCATCGGCTCCCAGGTCGAGCGCCTTCCGAAAGCTCGTCAGGGTGTTTTCCGGGGCGTAGGCGGCGGCGCCGCGATGGCCGATGACCGGCCGGGCTTCGAGGTCGAGCAGGATGGTCATCGGCTGAGCGGTTCGGTCACGGCGGTTCCGGGCGTGGCGGAGGTCGGGTCCTGGCGGTCCCGGAGCGCATCGCCAACCAGGGTGCACGCCGCGACCACCAGCACCAGTGCGATGCCCGGGGCCAGTGCCACCCACGGGGCGTTGACCAGAGTGTCGCGGCCCGAGGCGATCATGTTGCCCCAGGATGCGGCCGGCGGCTGCACGCCCAGCCCGAGAAAGGACAGGCCGGCCTCGAGCGCGATGGCGTTGCCGACGCCCAGCGCGGCGGCCACGATCACCGGAGTCCAGCTGTTGGGGAGGACATGGGCGAGGGCGATGCGGCGCCGGCTGCCGCCCAGCGCTTCGGCGGCGGTGACGAACGGCCGGGCCATGAGTGCGGTAGCCTCCCCGTACACCAGCCGGGCGATACCCATCCAGCCGGTCAGGCCCAGCACCAGCACCACCAGGGTACCGCTGGGAGTCCAGAAGGCGGCCAGCAGCAGGAGCAGCACCACGCGAGGGATGGCCAGCGCAAAGTCCGTGAGCGCCAGGAGCAGCACACCGAGCGGGCCGCGCCACACCGCGGCGATCAGCCCGGTGCTCAGCCCCAGCACCAGCGAGAGCAGGGTCGCCAGGAAGCCGGTGGTGAGTGAGACCCGGGCCCCGTACCAGAGCCGGCTCCACACGTCGCGGCCGAATCGGTCGGTGCCGAGCAGGTGGAACCCGCCGAGGCCGTCATGCGCCAATGGGGGCGTGAAGCGGGTCGCGACCACGTCGGGCTGGGCGGCAGGGTCATAACCCGAGACGACCGGGGCCAGCAGCGCGAGCAGGCCGAGCCCGAGGAGCAGCGCCAGCCCGATGCGGTGGCGGAGATCGGGCGGTCGGCGGGCGTCAGGCATCGCGCACCCGGGGATCGGTCCAGGCCCGCAGGAGGTCGGCCAGTGCATTCCCGGCCACCACCAGCAGCGCGCTGACGGTGGCGGCGGCCATCACCACCGGATAATCGCGGGCGGCCACCCCGTCGAGCAGAATCCGGCCCACCCCCGGCCACGCGAAGATCCCTTCCACGAACACTGCGCCCGAAAACAGTGCCGGGAGGGAGAGCCCCAGCAGGGTGAGGACCGGACCCAATGCGTGGCGCAGCAGGTGGACGGTGCGGATGCGGTGCTCAGTGAGCCCCCGGGCGCGGGCCGCGGCCAGGAAAGCGGCTCCCCTGATGTCGAACAGCGCTCCCCGAACGAAGCGGGCCGCGCCACCCATGCCGATCAGGGTGAGGGTAGCGAGCGGCAGGGCGAGGTGGCGGAGCCGGTCAGCGACCCGGGCCCCGGGGCCGAGGAAATCCGCGTCGAGGCCGGCGGCGCCGAAGGCGGGCAGCAGTCGCAGCTGATAGGTGAAGATCCAGATGAGCACCACGGCCAGCCAGTAGCCGGGGACGGCGACCAGCGCGACCGAGATCGCCGACAGCGCGGTGTCGAGGCGGCGACCGGCGCGGGTCTGCAGCAATGCGACCCCGATGCCGAGGAGATAGCTGAGCCCGAGCGACAGCGACACCAGCAGAGCGGTCCACGGCCAGGCCTCGGCGAGCATCCCGCGCACCGGGCGCCCGGTGGCGAGACTGAGTCCCCAGTCACCCCGGATCGCGCGACTCGCCCAACTCACGAACTGGGCCGGGAGCGGGCGGTCGAGCCCGAGACCGGTGCGCACCGCCGCCAGCTGGGCCGCCGTCGCCTCGGGACCGGCCAGCAGTCGGGCAGGGTCTCCCGGGGCCAGGTGCAGCAGCAGGAAGGTCAGGGTGACCACGCCGGCCACCACGGCCAGTCCGGCGAGCCCCCGGGTCACGATCCGCGACAGCATGGACAGAATGTAGCCCCGGCCCCGGAGTTTGCTTTCCGGAACCGACGCCTACCTTTCCCGGCATGCGCCGGTTCATCCTGCTGGCTACCCTGGTGCTGCCCTGCTGCCGCGCGGCCGGGCATGGGGCCACCGTGCTGTATGCCTCCGGCGCCGACCTGCAGAGCGTGGACCCGCTGTTCACCCGGCACCCGCTGGCGCTGCAGGTGCAGCGCTACGTGCTGCTGACGACGCTGGTCCGCTATGACTCCGCGCTCCGCCTGCAGCCCTATCTGGCGCGGCACTGGACCTGGTCGCCCGACGGCCGCCGGTTGACGCTGCGGCTCTTCCCGGGACTGCGGTGGCATGATGGGGTCCTCACCACGGCGCGGGACGTGGCCTGGACCCTCGAACGGGCCCGGGATCTGGCCACCGGATATCCGCGGTACCATGATCTGGCACCTCTCGCGGCCGTGACATCCGTGGACGACACCACCCTGGTGCTGCAGTTCCGGGACCCGCCCGGCGCCATCCCCGACGTGCTTGCCGAGTTGGCGATTCTGCCCCGGCATCTGCTGGACACGGTGCCATTGGCTCGGCTGCGCCAGGCGGGGTGGCACGAGCATCCCGTCGGCAACGGTCCGTTCCGGTTCGTGGCGCACGAGGCCCATCGCCGCTGGGTGTTCGAGCGCAATCCTGATTTTCCAGCGGAGCTCGGGGGCCCACCTCGGCTCGAGCGCTTCATCGTCGCGGTGGTGGACGAGCCGATGACCAAGCTGGCGGCGCTCACCGCGGGGGAGATCGACTTCGCCGGCATCCAGCCGGCTCACGCGTCGTTCGTGGCGCGGGATTCCGACCTGGTGGTACGCGAGTATCCGGTCCTGTTCCCGACCGGCATCGTGTTCAACGCGCGCCGCCCGCCGTTCGACCGGCTGGAAGCCCGCCAGGCCGTCGACCGGGCCGTGGACCGGCGCCAGCTGGTCGATGGCTTCGCCTGGGGCTTCGCCACCCCGGCCGAGGGACCGGTGCCGCCAGAGTTAAGTAGCGCGTTGACCGTGATGCGTGGTGCGTGGTACGTGGTGCGGGGTGCGTGCTGCGTGCCGTGTGTGGAGCACTGCGGGCAGGGGACCGAGTTTCGAGATCTGAGTTCCGAGTTCCGGGTGCCCACCGCCGGACAGAACACGCAGCACGCATCACTCAGCACGCACCACGCGTCACGCACCACGCACCATCCGGAAGTGGCCCTCCACTTCGAACTCCTCACCGTCGGCTCCGGCGAAGCTGCGCTGGAGCAGATGGTCCAGGCCCAGTTGAGCAGGACCGGGATCGGGGTGACCATCCGGCAGCTGGAACTGTCGGCCTTCCTGGCCCGGGTGTACGGTCCCACCCATGACTTCGACGCCGCCCTGCTGGGCACGCCCGGCGATCTCGGCCTCGGGTACCTGGGCCCGCTGGCGGCACTCTCGGGACTGGAGCCGCCGAGCGGACGCGCGGCGCTGCTCCGCTTCTACCGGGACCAGCTGCCGGTCAGTGTGTTGTACCATCCGCATGGGGTGCAAGGCGCCAATCGCCGGGTCCGTGGTGTGGTGTTGAGCCTGGCCGGAGAGCTCGAGAGTGTCACTCGCTGGGAGACTCGGTGAACCGGGTGGCGGCGCCGGTCCGGCTCGACTTTGCCGGCGGCTGGACCGACGTGCCACCGTTCGTGAGTCGCGAGGGCGGGGTGGTGGTCAACGCGACCATCGATCGCTGGGTCGAGGCGGAGTTCGAGCCCGGGTGCGACGGGATCCTGGTGGTCGCCGAGGACCTGCAGCAGTCGATCCGGGCCCGGGGGCCGGCCGCTCTCGCGCGCGCCGGCCCGCTCGAGCTGCACCGGGCGGCGCTGCGCATGTTCCCCCCGGGGGCCGGCACGCTCCGCACCCGGTCCGCCGTACCGCCGGGCTCGGGCCTCGGCAGCAGCGGCGCGCTGGACGTCGCGCTGGTCGCGGTGCTGGCCGCGGCGCGCCAGGAACCCCTGACGCCGGAAGACCTGGCCCACCATGGCTGGCAGCTGGAAACCGTGGAAGCCCGGTTTCCCGGCGGTCGCCAGGATCAGTACGCGGCGGCCCTGGGTGGATTTCACCGGCTGGCGCTGACCGACGCCGCAACCCTTCCGCAGCCACTGCCGCTCGACCCGGCCTTCCTCGCCGAGCTGGGCCGCCGCACCCTGGTCTGTTACACCGGGCGGAGCCGAGTGTCCGGCGACACCGTCGCCCGGGTGATGGCGGCGTACGAACGGCAGGACCAGGTCGTCACTGGCGCGCTGCGCGAGCTGGTCGAGGTCGCCGAACGGATGACGGAGGCGCTGCTCGCCGCCGACCTCGCCACGGTGGGCCGGCTGCTCTCGAAAAACTGGGACTGCCAGCAGCGCCTCGATGGCGGCATGCGGACCCCCGAGATGGCGGCCCTGGAGGCGGCCGTGGTGGAGGCGCGGCCACTCGGTGGCAAGGCCGCCGGGGCGGGTGCTGGCGGCTGCATGTTCTTTCTGATCGGAGGTGACCTTGAGACAGCGCGGCAGGCGGCGGCACGGGTGGGGACCCGGGTGCTCGGCGCAAACTTCGTATCCCGGGGAGTCCACCCATGCTGACCGGTGAAGCGCTCGCGGGTCGGGGCGACGCGATCGAACAGGCGCCTGATCTGGCGGCGCTGGCCCGGCGTCTGGGTGAGCGGGTCCGCCGCATCACGACTCGACGCCCGGTGGTGCCGGCGCTCAAGGGCATGCTCACCGCCGACGGCGGTTTTTGTCCCGTCGATCGCACCCCACTGGTGTTCGACCCGTGGAGCCCGGAGGCTCACCGTTGCCCGCGCTGTGGTCAGGTGGCGCGGGGTGCGCGGCACGACCGCCGCTGGGCCTGGCTGCAGCACCTCTGGCTGGGGGAACGAATCGCCGAACTCGCCGCCGTGGGCACTCTGACCGGGGAACCCGAGCCGCTGGAATGGGTGCGAAGCACCCTGCTGGAATACGGCCGCCGTTATGCCGGGTTCCCCAATGTCGACAATGTCCTGGGACCGAGCCACCTGTTCTCTTCGACCTATCTGGAATCGGTGTGGCTGGTGAACTATCTCGCCGGCGCGTCGCTGCTCCGTGAGGCGGGGGAGCTCGATGATGAATTGGCGACCGCCGTCAGCACGGTGGTCGAGGAGGCCGCCGGCATCATCGGCGAGTTCGAGGAGGGTCTCAGCAACCGTCAGACGTGGCATAATGCCGCATTGGCGGCGGTCGCGGTGTGGTTCGAGGACCCCGATCTGGCGGCCCGGGCGGTGGAAGGTCCCCGCGGCCTGGTCGGGCACCTGGTGGATGGCTTCCGGCCGGACGGGATGTGGTATGAAGGAGAGAACTATCACCTCTTCGCCCTCCGGGGCCTCCTGGTCGGGGCCGAGTGGGCTCGGGTGGCAGGGGTGGACCTGTTCGAGGAACCGGCGAGTCGGGCCCGGCTGATCGCCGCGCTCCGGGCGCCGCTCCTCACGATGCTGCCGGACGGCAGCTTCCCCGCGCGCAAGGATGCGCGTTTCGGCGTCTCGCTGGCGCAGCCGATGTATCTCGAACTGTGGGAGCGGGGCATCGCGATCCTGGCGGCGCTGGGCGAGGACGAAGCGGCCCGTGACCTGGCCGGCGCTCTGCGATGCCTCTACGGGCTCCCCGCCCCGGAGGACCAGCGTTTCGACAGCTACCTGCACGAAGCCGGCGAGCCGTCGCCGCCCCACCGTGGCCGTGCCGACCTCTCCTGGTGGATGCTGCTGCAGATGCTGCCCGAGCTCCCGCTGGCGCCGGCTGAGGTGCCGTCGGGGAGTGTGCTGCTGCCGGCGCAGGGTCTCGCAATCCTCCGGCACCAAGGCCGCTACGTCAGCCTCGAAGGCGGCGAGCATGGTGGCGGCCACGGCCATCCCGATCGATTGCACCTGACCCTGCACGCCGACGGCACCCACTGGCTGGCCGATCCCGGCACCGGCTCCTACGTCTCCCCCGATCTCTTCTGGTATCGCGCAACCCTGGCTCACAATGCTCCCCGGGTCGACGGCCACTCCCAGCCCATGGGCGACGCCGAACTTGACGCTTTCGATGCATCGGGCGGGTGGGGCTGGGTCCGCGCCAGGTTCGGAGGACTCATCCGTACCGTGGTGTCCGGCCCGGGACACCTGGTGGATCTGGTGGAGTTCGCGGCGGAGCAGCCTCACCTGGTCGAGCTGCCCTGGCACCCGGCCGGCGAGCTCGAGGTGGATACCCCGGGGCGCTGGGAGCCGGTGACCTTCACCGATCCGCACGCCGACCAGGCCGAGCGCTTCGTTCCGGAGACCGGCCGGCTGCTTCGCTGGCACTCGGTGCTTGGCGACCGACGGCTGGCCGGAGTATTCGATGGAGCGGGGGAGCTGCTCCGGCTCCGCGGCCCCGATCGTCCCGGGCGGGAAGGTCAGCACCGGTTCCTGCTCCGGCAGGGCCAGGGCAGCTACGTCCGGTTCTCAACGGTACTCGGTTTCGGTGGATTGGATCTCCGCGAGGTCAGGTTCGCGGCCTCGGAGACTGTCGTGGAGACCGGTTCGGGGACTGTGGTTCATCGCCAGACCAGCCAGGGTTGGGAAATCGAGGCTGGTGGAGAGCGCCTGAGTCTGGGGGGACTGATTCGGGACCGCTTCACCCGGGCGCTGGCGTTGGCAGAAGTGGGGCAGGAGCTGTTCAAGTATCAACCTCCGGAGGTCGAAGTACCCCACCTCCCTGCGGCCCCGGCTCTGGATGGTACGCTGGCCGGATTCCCCGACCAGCCCCAGGTCATACTGGACCATGAGGATCAGTACCGCCGCACCGAGGCGCCCTACTCGGGACCAGGCGAGTTCTCGGCCTCGGCACATCTTGGCTGGGACGAAGGCGCCTTGTACATCGCGGTCACCGTGGTGAAGCGGGATCGGCAGTTCCCACCGATCGGGTCGCCGCCGAGGCGGCTCGACAATGAACCGGACTTGATCCATGCCGACGGGCTGCAGCTCTACCTGCAGCTGGAAGGGCAGGTCCCACATGGGTGGCTGGTGGTTCCCGATCCCGCTGGCGCCGGCCTGCAGACCGGCTCCACAGGAGTGTCGGGAGGCCAGGTGCGCGGGGCGTGGCGGGCGACCCATGATGGGTACCGGATCACGGTCGCGCTCACCGTTCCTGGGTGGCCGCCAGGTATCCATGATGCACCGGGTTTCGACCTCATCGTCAACGAGATGGTATCCGGTCGGGAGCGGCGGCTGGGCCAGCTGGTCTGGACCGGAGGAGGTGGCTGGGCCTATCTCCGCGGCGATCGCCAGGATCCGGGGCGCTTCGGGAGAATGGTGCTGCGGTGAGAGTCCCCGGGTTTACCTCGACCGGCAGCAAGCGCCCCGAGGCGTTGTTCGGCGCGGGGGCGCCTGTGGGTCTTCCCGTGCGGGTCGCCCGGGCCAGGGGTGCCGAGGTCTGGGACGACGCGGGGTGCCAGTACCTGGATTTTCTCATGGCGCTCGGAGCGGTGTCGCTGGGATATGGCCATCCGGCCGTGAATCAGGCCGCCCACGCCGCGATCGATGCCGGCGTGGTGGGGCCGCTGCCGCCGGGGTCGGAGGAGCAGCTGGCGGAGCAGCTGGCCATCCTGATACCGGTGATGGAACGGGTCCGGTTTCTAAAGACCGGCGCCGAGGCCGTCGCGGCGGCGGTACGGCTGGCCCGGGCCGCTACCGGCCGGGAGATGATCCTCCGCGCCGGATACCAGGGCTGGCTCGACTGGTGTCAGCCGGCCGGGACCCCCGGAGTTCCGGTCGCGCTGTTCGGTCTCAGCGAGGCCCTCCAGTTCAATGACCCGGAGCGGGGCCGGTCCATGATCCGGTCGCTGGCCAACCGGCTGGCCGCGGTGGTGATCGAGCCGGTGGTCGAGGAGGCGCCGAGCCTGGAATGGCTCGCGATGCTGCGGGAGGAAACCCGGAGGGTGGGTGCGCTCCTGGTAATCGACGAGATCAAGACCGGGTTCCGGCTCGCGGTGGGCGGCGCGACCGAACGCTATGGGCTCGACCCCGACCTGGTGGTGCTGGGCAAGGCGCTGGCGAACGGCTTCCCCCTCGCGGTGGTCGGCGGGCGACGGGCGGTGATGGAACAGGCACGGAATACCTGGATTTCCTCCACCCTCGCCACTGAGTTCGTGGCCCTGGCCGCGGCCCGGGCCGCCGTCGGCGTCACCATCGCCGAGCGGGTCCCGGAGCACCTCGGCCGGGTAGGGTCGCTCCTGCACGACGGGCTCGCCGCGCTGGCGGAGCGCTACCCGTCACGGCTTACCGGGGTGACCGGTGTGCCGGAGATGTGCGGCCTCCGCTTCCACAGTGAAGAGGACGGAGTCCAACTGGTCCGTACCCTGGCGCACCACGGCGTACTCTTCAAGCGCTCGGCCTACAATTTCGTCTCGCTGGCCCACGATCGCGCCGCGGTGCAGCGGGCGCTCGATCGGCTGGCCCAGGCCTGTGAGGATCTGAGGTGGCCAGCCGGCTGACCTCGGGCTGGACTGCGGGGCCGGTCCCGGATCAGATTCCGGTCATGCTGGTTGACGTCCACGCGCATTTCTTTCACGACCGTTCCGGTCGGAGTCATTGGCGTGAGCTCAACGCCAGCAGGCTCCGGGCCGGCGAGCGGATCGGTATTCACTGGCACCTGGCCTCCAGCCTCGGCAGCTGGGGGCACACCTCGCCGACCTACTTTCCCTCACCACCCGATCTGACCTACGCCAACGCCCATCTCCGCGGCCTGGCGGCGGAGCACCCCGGCCGGATTCGCGGCCTGGTCACGGTCAATCCCAACTTCACCGCCCATGCGGTCGCTGAGCTGGAGCAGGGCTCCCGGGAAGGGATGATCGGCCTCAAGCTCGCCGCCAGCCGCCGGGCCGACGACAGTCTGCTGGACCCGCTGTGCGCCGCCGCGGGCCGACTCGGATTCCCCGTCCTTCACCACATCTGGCAGCATCGCCGGCGGGAATGGCCCGGCCAGGAAGCCTCGGACGCCGTGGAGCTGTGCCGGCTGGCGGCCCGCCACCCCGGGATCCACTTCATCCTGGCTCACCTGGGAGGTGGTGGCGACTGGCTCCCCACCCTGCGGGTACTCCGCTCCCAGCGCAACGTACTGATCGATCTGTCAGGCAGCGGGGTCGATGGCGGCATGCTTGAGGCCGCGCTCGCCGCCGTGGGTCCCGAGCGGCTCCTCTGGGGTGCCGACGCCACGCTCTGCACCGGGCTGGCCAAGCTCCGGGTGCTCGAGCGACTGCTCTCCCCGGCCGATTTCGAGCTGGTGAGTGCCGGCAACGCGGAACGGATCTTTCCCCGGGGGAGCTTCCGGTGATCGATGTGAACGTATTCGTCGGCGCCTACCCCTGGCGACGGGTCCCGGGCACCGCTCCCGAAGCGGTCCTGGCCGCCATGGATCGGGTGGGAGTGGAGACGGCCTGGGTCTCCCATCTCCCCAGCCTGTTCTGGAAGGACCCCGCCGAGGGCAACCCCTGGCTCTACGACCTGGCCCGCCGCTTCCCGCGGCTCCGACCGGTACCGGTCATCCATCCCGGCCTCCCCGACTGGGAGTCCGACCTGGCCCTGGCTGTGGACCAGCAGGCCCCCGCGGTGCGCGCCGATCCCGGTCAGCTTGGCCTTGCTCCGTTGGGCGCCGAGCTGCTGCAACTGGTGAAGGCTTGCGGGAGCAGCGGGATCCCGCTGCTCTCGGCGGTCCGGCTGGAGGACATCCGCGGGCGCCACCCGCTGGATGTCGCGCCGGAACTGGCGCCGTGGGCGGTGCGAGGCTGGCTGCGGCACGACGCCCGGGTGCGGGTCGTGATCACCCAGGCCGACCGGGGATTCATCGAGGAGGTGCATTTCGGGTCCACCGAGGCCGAGGCTGGCCGAGTGTGGTGGGACATCTCCTGGATCTGGGGGCCGCCGGAAGAGCACCTGGCGCTGCTGCTTGCGACGATGGGCCCGAAGCGGTTCCTTTTCGGGAGTGGCCAGCCCCTGCGACTCTCCGAAACCCCGGTGGCCCGGCTGGACCTGCTCGAACTGTCCGCCGAGGCCCGAGGGTTGATCGAGGAGGGCAACGCGACCTCGCTGACCCAGAGGACTCGGAGCTGACGATGGAATTCAGGCGCCGGCATGTGCCGCGACTCTCGTTTACCGACCGACCTGGACCCCGGATTGAAACCGGAGACGGGGTCCACGAGGTCCTCGATCTCTCCGTGGAGGGTCTCCGATTCCGGACCGAAGGCGACGGGGTCAAGACCACCATCGGTGAGATCCTGCACGCCACGATCCAGTTCCCCGCGGACCGGCGAGTGGAGATCGAAGGCCGGGTCCTCCGGGCCGATGCCAACGAGACCGCCATCCAGCTGGTCCGGGGACATGAGCGGCTCGCCCCGGTGCTGCCGATGGGGCCGGCGCGCCCCCGCCGGCGCGGGCTCCTCTGGTAACCCGGAATCATGCCCTGGCCACACGAACGAGAACACTACCGGGTCACGTACCCCAGCTCCCTGCGGCCCCGCCTGACGATCCAGGGACACTCCTTTGATGTCCTCGACCTGTCGGAACGGGGCCTCCGGTTCCGGCTCGGTGACGTGCCGGCGCCGGCGCCCGGCAACGACCTCGAGGGCACCGTCCGGTTCCGGCGGGGCGAGGCGCTCACGGTCCGGGGCACCGTCCTCCGGGTAATCGACCACGACGTGTCGGTTCGGCTCGAGGAGGGAATCCCGGTCCGGGTGATCATGGAGGAACAGCGGTTCCTGCTCCACCGGCACCGCCATCTCGGCACCTAGCGTGACCCGCTCGGTCGACGTCGCGGTCATTGGCCTGGGTGCGGCCGGCAGCGCCACGGCCCTCAGTCTCGCGCGGCGCGGTCTCCGGGTGGCCGGCTTCGACCGCCATACGCCGCCCCATCCGTGGGGCTCCACCCACGGCCGATCCCGGGTCATCCGCGAAGCCTATTACGAATCTCCGGTCTACGTGCCGCTGGTCCAGCGGGCCCGCGACCTGTGGCTCCAGCTGGAGCGGGACAGCGGCCGGCCGCTGCTTCGGGTAACCGGTGGACTCATGCTGGGCCCGCCGGACGGCAGCCTGATCGCCGGATCGCGGCATAGTGCCGAAATCCACGGCCTCCCCTTCGAGTGCCTCGAGGGGAGCGAACTCCGGCGCCGCTTCCCGATTTTCAGGCCCGGACCCGACACCGTGGGGCTCTACGAACCCCGCGCCGGGTTCCTGGATCCGGAAGCCGCCGTGGAGGCTGCGCTGACCCTGGCGCGGGCCGCCGGCGCCGAGCTGTGGTTCGAAACCTTGGTGCGGGGCTGGGAGACCCGGGGCGACGGGTTGCTGCTGACCACCTCAGCGGGGCCGATCCACGCCGGCCGCGCGGTGCTGGCGGTGGGGCCGTGGCTGGGCGAGTGGCCGCCGCACCAGAAGCGGCCGCCGGAGATCGAGCGGCAGGTGATGCTCTGGTTCACCCCGTGCGCGAACCGGTCGCAGTTCTCCGCGGAGGTGGCGCCGGTGTTCATCTGGGAGTGGAGTCGGGGCCGGCTCTTCTACGGGATCCCCGATCACGGGACCGGGTTCAAGGTCGCGCGGCACCACGAGGGAGTGCTGACCGCGCCGGATACGGTGGATCGGACCGTGGGGGAGGTCGAGGTGGCGGAGCTGCGGGAGTTGCTGGCGCGCTGCATTCCCGACGCCAACGGTTCGCTTCGGGAGAGCGCGGTGTGTCTCTACACCAACACCCCGGACCGCCACTTCACCGTGGGACTGCATCCCGCAGAGCCAAGAGTGGTGCTGCTGAGCCCCTGTTCCGGACACGGATTCAAGTTCGCTTCGGTCCTGGGAGAGGTGGCCGCCGACCTGGCGACCGGGGTTACCCCGGGCTTCGATCTTGCGGCCTTCGATCCCCGCAGGGCGATGGCGTGAGGGCGCCTGTCAGCGGCGTGGTGGTCGGCTGTCGGGTGGCTGCAGTTGCTGCCAGCGTCGACTCAGTTCGCGGGTGGATTCCAGCACCACCACCGCGGGATCCCGCAGGGCCCGTTCCCGGGGTTCCAGCTTGAGATCCAGGTGGGGGCGGGTGCCGTCCCCCAGGTGAAAGGCCTGCCGTGGGGCCCCGACCCGGCGACGCAGCTGATCCAGTTCCTCGAGATCGTTGGACGAGGAGAGGACGTGGGAGTAGCCCGGGGCCATCAGATTCTGGCGATCCATGAGCAGCATACGGGATGATACCCGCCCAGATTCCTCGCCGCCGGTACCGGTCGCTCCGCGGACCGCTACCGGGCCGGAGGCCGTCGTCGTAGGTTAGGTTCGGCGCTGTTGCCCAGCTTCTCGGTGTCTCGGAGTCTGTCGTGCCCCACACCCAGGCCCAACTCGATTCGGTGCCGGTTCCCGTACGCGCGGGTGAGCGGGTGGTCGCCCGCAGCGGGAGTGCGGAGATCCTGTTGGTCGCCGGCGAATCGAGTGAGGGTGAACGCAACCTCGCCGAGCAGGTGGCGCGGCGGGCGATGCGCGATACCCCGTTCCACGCTCCGGCCTACACTGTCGCCGATCCGGGAGACAGCCGGGTGTTCATCGTGCGGGAGGCCGGGGCGGCGGTGGGGCTGGCGGTGCTCCGGCTGCGGCCGCGCTGGGCCTGGTGGTCCTGGGACGACTGGGACGAAGAACGCCGCCCGGCGACCGGGGTGGCACCGCTGACCTCGTGGACCGTGGAAACGATCTGGACCCACCCCTCCTGTCAGTCGCGCGGGCTAGCCCGCAAGCTGGTCGAGGTCGCCAGCACCGAGGTGGGACAACCGGTGACCTCCTTCGGCTGGCGGCACCCGTTCACACCCTCCGGCGAGGCCTTTGTCCGCCAGCTGTGCCCCGAAGGGTTCTGGGTGCCGGACTGATCGTCGGCTGGTGGGGCGGTGCCCCACCGGCCGACGGGTTGGGGCACCCGGGTCTCCATCGGGCCTGGTAAGGGCGATCCGTCGGGTCGCCCCTACGACTTCTTCCCCTTCCCCGTCTTCAAAAGAAGTTCCGCAGCACCGGAATCGAATCCCGCCGAAGCCACGCAACCAGCAGGGATCCCAGGAACACCACCACCGCCAGGCCGAACAACAGGCCGCCATCGTCCTGCACCACGATGCCAAGCCGGGTCAGGTGGGAGATCAGGGCGCCACTGATCACGCCCAGCGCGATGATCGCGCCGGTGCCCGCCGTGGCCGGGAACAGCAGCAGCAGCGCCGCCACCAGCTCCACCACGCCGCTCCCGATGCGGCCCCACGGCTCCATGCCGAGGGTCGTGAAGATGTAGACCGACTCCGGCGCGGCCGTGAACTTGAAGTAGAGGGTCTGCAGCAGAATGATGGCGACCACGATCTGAGCCCCCCAGCTCAGGAGGTTCGCCGTTCGGGTCAGTGGGACGGCTTCGATGCTCCACATGGGTTCTCCAAGGTCCGCCACGATGTTGGTCCACCCCGCCGGCGGTGTGGCGGAGAGGTCACTGGGTCCTTCCCGGGGACGTGGTTCCCGCCCCCGACCGATGGCTCGCCAGGGCCTGGCCGTGGGTCCGCCACAGCTGCCATAGCTCTCGCCAACTGGCCGGGCGGGCGCCCGCCGCCGCATTGGCCGCCGCGATCTCGAACATCAGCCGCCACTGGATGAACAGGGTCCGGTACGCGGACCAGAGTCCGTTGTGGGGGTCGTAGATGTGGGTGGCCTCCGAGGTCGCGCCGTTGAGCTCCACCACCTGAAATGCCTGTCCTGCCCGGAACGCCTCCAGGTCCGGGACCCGGATGTCGTAGCGCCCGAACCAGAACCCTTCATAGCCCCGGCTCAGGCGGTCGATGGCCGCTTCCAGCTCGGGGGTGCGGACCCAGTCGCCATCCAGAAAGGTCGCGCCGCGGCAATGGGTTCCCAGTTCGACCAGGGGGACCGGTTCCCCGGCTGCCGGCACCCAGGTGAGGTGCTGGGCGTGGCGCCGGAGGTGGAGCGAGGCCTGGGCGATGGCGCGGTCGTCACGCAGGATCAACTCCTCGAGTGTCGCCAGGCCATCTCCCAGCAGCACCGCCAGCCGCTTCTCGGTCACCGAGAAGATTTCACCCGTCGCGGCCCCCGGTCGGCGGAGGTAGAACACCCCGAATTCGGGCCCGGCAACATATCGCTGCACGATCGTGTCGCCGCGGGCGGCCTCGAGGTAGGCCCGGAGTTCCGGCTCGCTCCGCACGATCGCCACGCCCGAGCCCCGCTCCCCGATGTCCGGCTTGAGAACCAGCGGCCATCCGTGATCGGCCTGGAACGCCTGGGCCCGGGTGGCGCGCGCGGCCGGGTCAAGCGACGCGGGCACCAGGATCCACTGGGCCACCCACTGGGGGTGGCCGGCGAGGCCGCGGAGGATGGCCGCCTTCGACTCGCCGACGAACCCACCCGCCGGAATCGCCGGGTTGACGGCGGTGAACAGTCGCAGCCCCCGATGTCGCAGCGCCAGGCGGAGGACCTCGATCACCACCGGCTGGTAGAACACCCAGCGGGGCCAGAACTCCCAGTGGCGCAGCCGCCGCCAGCGCCCCAGCAGCAGCCGCCGGCCCCGCCAGGTGGTAAGCGGCAGCAGCAGCCTGAGCAGGAGAAACAGGACCAGCGCCATGCCCAGCACCCAGCCGGCGCGGCTGTACACCACGTGCAGAATCCGCTGGCTGGCTTTGCCGAACGCCGCCGCGGCCCCGACCAGCACCGGGGTCCACACGACGCATGCCACAAAGAAGTAGAGAGTGAACTTGAGAAAACTGGTCCCCGCCATCCCGGCCGCGAAGTAGGTGGGCAGCCGGGTACCCGGCAGGAGCCGGGTCGCGAACACCAGCGCGGCGCCCTGCCGTTCCAGCCACTGTGAACTCCAGGCGATGGCCTCGGGGGTGATGAACCAGCGCACCGGCGCCCGCCGCAAGATGGGCCGGCCCAGCCGGCGTCCTGCCTGAAACACCAGCAGGTCGCCGATGAAGATCCCCAGGAAGCAGGCCAGGGTACCGGTCCAGAAGCCCACGCTGCCCCGGGCGATGATGAGGCCGGCGGTGATGCAGGTCAGGTCCTCGCTGATCAGGGTAGACCCGACGATCAGCAGGAAGAAGATCACCAGCGCGAGGCCGGTGATTCTGGGCAGCGTGTGGGGGTCGAACGGCGCCGCGGCCGCGGCCAGGCGGTCCGGTGCGGCGGTGGCCCTGGTGCGCGCCTCACCCCGTTCCACCCGCTGGACGAAGTGGTCTATGGACGCTGCGATCCGGTCCGGGTGCTGGAACGACGCGAAATGGTCGCCCAGGTCCAGCTCCAGCTCGCTCTGGGGGACGATGCGGGCGTGTTCGCGGGCCAGCGCCGGAGTCACCAGCACGTCGTGCTCCCCGTGGAGGATCAGCATCGGCCCGGCATAGTGCTCCAGGATGTCACGCAGCGGACGCTGGTCGGTGTCGTAGAAATTCCGGGCGTAGGCCACACTCAGCATCGCATCGTCCAGCCACCCGAAGTGGGGCACCGCTTCGCGCAGCAACCACAGCCCCACCAGCTGCAGCCCATGGATTCCGTGATTCACGTGGTAGTCGCCCAGCAGCTCGTATTCCTGGACCCCGATGGCCGAGAGCATGGTGAGGGAGAGGACTCGTTCCGGCGCCAACGCCTCCAGCTGCAGCGCCACCCCGCCGCCCATGCTGAACCCAACCCAATGCGCCTGGCGGATTCCCAGGCTGTCCAGGAGCTGCAGCAGATATCGGGCGTGGGCCCGGTTGGAATAGTCCGGCACATCGTGAGTGGAGCCGCCGAAGCCGGGCAGGTCGGGGGCGATGGTGCGGTAGCGGCCACCCAGCTCAGAAGCGGCCCCGGTGACCTCACCGTTGTCGCCGGGGCTGCCGTGCAGCAGCACGATGACCGGTGTCGCCGGGTTCGAGTCCGCTGGCCCGAACTGGCGGAACGCGATCCGCACCGGGCGATCGAGTTCACGCTCCCCGGTCACCGCGCGAACGGTGACCGTCGCCTCCTCGGGATCCGGTGCGGGATCAGAGGGGTGAAGCCGGCGGACCAGGTGGGAGGCCAGCAACAGCAGCAGATAGCTCCACCAGAGCCAACGCCGCCCGCGAGGGCGGCCCGGCGATGTCCGGGAGGCCGACGGGTCGTGCCGAGGGGTCACTCGGTGACGGACCCGCTGGGCTGGCGGCGGGGCAGGGCCAGTCGCGGCAGCGCCGTCCCCCGGCAGGGGGCCGTCGGCACGTGGGTCAGCTCGATGACGGTGTCGACTACTGTGACCCGGGTGAAGCTGCGAGTCTCCGCGTCGGCGCGGTGCATGCACACT
>CALMOP010000050.1 GCA_937871775.1 uncultured Gemmatimonadota bacterium
AGGGGGAAGTCAGGTTGACGGCGCCCGTGAACGACGGGCTCCCGACCGGCACGACGTTGTGAACTCCGCCTACCTGGACCCACCGAAGCGCGCCGCCGACCGGGATGGTATCGACCGCTGGACCCTGGGAATTGTTGCGAACACTCTGGAAGAAGAAGTCCTGGGCATTGACCACCCGTACCGGCTTGACCGTCAAATTGAAGTCCAGGGTAGTCCCGGCAACCGAGGTGGTGGTCGCCCTGATGAGCGCTGGACCGTCGGTGGCGCCTGCGGTCACCCCGATGCTCGCCACTCCCTGAGCGTTGGTGACCGAGCTGGCGCCTCCAAGGACCAGCGAGCCGCTCTGGACCTCCCAGTTCACCGTGATCTGGCTGACCCCATTCAGGTCCTGGTCGGTGACCTTGACCTGCAGATTCTGGGTGAATCCTGCGGTGACCAGGGCCGACTGGCCGTCACCGGCATTCCTGGTGAACAAGGCTGGCGGACCCGCGGAATTGTTGTCGGTCCCTCCGCCACCGCAGGCCGCCAGCATCGTCACGGCGACCGCCCAGCGGGCCATCATTAACCGGTCACGCATTGCACCTCCCTTTTTCAATCATGGTTCCGGGAAACATCGGGTGGGAACTTCTTCCGCCCGCCACCAATCGTCAGGCGTCGTTAGCGTCTGACCCGTTCCGGGGTGATCAGAATCTCGTTGCTGACCCGAAACGCTACAGCTGGAACGCGGTGAGAGTGTGGCGGCGCGGGCCGAGGTCGCCGCGACACCCGACACCTGCACCTGCTGCCGGTCCCGCCCACACTCGCAGACCGGCCCCGGATCGGGTCCCCACTGTCCCGGCGCCAAGCACCGGCTGTTATCTTGATAGTGCTGAGCCCCGAGACACTCGAAAGCGAGCGATAACCCCGTGGAACTCAACGTGTTCGAGACTGCCAACGCAGGCTTCGCCCAGTTGATGTACGAGGAGTACATGCGAGACCCCAAATCGGTCTCCGAGGAGTGGCGTCGCTTTTTCGAGACCGGGCCCGGTGGCATGGCCCCCGAAACAGCGGGGAACGGCCAGGCTGCAGCAGTCACCCCCGCTCCGATTGCAAGTTCAGCGCCAGCGGCCCCGGCGGCGAGCGCTGGTTCCGAGCCCCCGCCTTCGCTTGGCCCCACGCCGATCACCGGCCCCGCCGCTCGGCTGGTGCAGAACATGAACGAGAGCCGCTCCATCCCCACCGCGACCAGTTTCCGCGAGATGCCGGTCTCCATGCTGGAGACCCGGCGCCGGGAGCTGAACGCCGCGCTGCGGGCGGCTGGCCGGCCGGAGAAGGTGTCTTTCACCCACCTGATCGGCTTCGCCGTGGCCCGGGCCGCGGCTCGTCACCCGGCGCTGACCACGGTGTATGCCGAAGTGAAGGGTCAGCCGCATCGGATTCCCGGCGGCCGGATCAACCTGGGCATCGCGGTGGACGTGGAACGGAAGGACGGCAGCCGGGGCCTGGTGGTGCCGGTCATCCCCGACCTGGCTGGCAAGAGTTTCGCCGAGTTCCACGGGGTTTACGAGGCGCTGGTTGAGAAGGCCCGGAGCAACAAGCTGCTTCCCGATGCCTTCAGCGGCGCCACCATGACCCTGACCAACCCGGGCGGCCTCGGGACCGTTGCCTCGGTGCCGCGGCTGATGCCGGGACAGGGCAGCATCATCGCCGTCGGCGCGATCGGCTACCCGCCCGCGTTCAGCGACCTGCCCGACGACCGGCTGCGGGAACTGGGCATCGCGAAGGTCATGACCGTCACCAGCACGTATGACCATCGCGTCATCCAGGGGGCCGAGTCGGGGGAGTTCCTGCGCACGGTGGATGAGCTGCTGCAGGGCGACGGGCGGTACTACGAGGAGGTGTTCGCCAGTCTCGGACTGGCTCCGACCGCCGGATCCACCCCGACCGAGGCCTCCGGGCCGCGGCCGACTCGCGGGACCCAGCCGCTGCTGGAATCCCAGGCCGACCTGTACCACGTGGGCGCGGCGATGGCCCTGGTCAAGGCTCATCGCACCCACGGGCACCTCGCCGCACGGCTGGATCCGCTCGGCAGCGAGCCGCTGGGCGATCCGGCCCTGGATCCGGCCCCGCTGGGCCTGACCCCGGAAGCCATGGCGGGCATACCCACCGTCGTGCTGCGCATCTCCACCCCGGGCCAGACCCTGGCTGAAGCACTCCCCAAGCTGCACGAGGCCTATTGCGGCACCATGGCCTACGAGCTGGAGCACATCTCCAACCACGGCGAGCGGGTGTGGCTCCGGCAGATGATCGAGACCTCCCACCATCGAGAGCCGCTGACGCCGGAAGCGCAGAAGGCGCTGTACCAGCGGCTGATCGAGGTGGAGGCCTTCGAACGGTTCCTGCACAAGGCTTACCTGGGCCAGAAGCGGTTTTCCATCGAGGGCGTGGACCTGCTGGTCCCGATGCTGGACCTCCTCATTGAGCTGGCGGCCCAGCAGGGCGCCCGGGAGGTGGTGATCGGCATGGCCCACCGGGGTCGGCTGAACGTGCTGGCCCACACCGTGGGACGGCCCTACGAGACGATCTTCGCCGAGTTCGAGGGAGCCAAGCACACCGAGCTCGGCCAGGTGAGCCCCGATGGCGGTACCGGGGACGTGAAATACCATCACGGGGCCGAAGGCTCTTACAAGACCCGGAGCGGGAGAGTGCTGACGGTGACCCTGTCGCCCAACCCCAGTCATCTCGAGTTCGTCGGACCGGTGGTGGATGGCCGGGCCCGCGCGGAGCAGACCAGTCGCAAGGGACGGGAGCCGCATCATGATCCCACCGCCGCGCTGCCGGTGATCATTCACGGCGACGCCGCCTTTGCCGGACAGGGGGTGGTGAGCGAGACCCTGAATCTGGGTGCGCTCGAGGGATATCGCACCGGCGGGACGGTGCACATCATCACCAACAATCAGGTCGGTTTTACCACCGACATGATCGACTCCCGTTCCACCCGCCACGCCAGTGACCTCGCCAAGGGCTTCGACGTTCCCATCATCCACGTCAATGCCGATGACGCCGAGGCCTGCCTCGCCGCAGTGCGGCTGGCGATGGCCTACCGGGAACGGTTTCATGAAGACGTGCTGATCGACCTGGTCGGCTACCGCCGCCACGGCCATAACGAGGGTGATGAACCGTCCTATACCCAGCCCCAGATGTATGAGCGGATCCGGACCCTGCCCACGGTGCGGCAGCGCTACGCTGAGGTCCTGGCCCGGAATGGGGTGCTCTTGGCGGAGCAGAGCGAGGCCCTGTCGAACGCCGGGTACCAGCGGCTGGTGGAGATTCAGCAATCGTTCAAGGCCAGCGTGACCCAGCCGGCCCACCAGGAGCATCCCAAGCCACCGGAGCGCTCCTCGGGCATCGAGCCCGAGACCGCACTATCGGTTGAACTGCTGAAAGGACTCAACGAGGAGCTGCTCACCCGACCCGAGGGGTTCACGGTCAACCCCAAGCTGGCGAGGCAGCTGGACCGGCGCCGCACGGCGCTGGGGCCCGAGGGGGGGATCGACTGGGCCCACGCCGAGGCGTTGGCGCTGGCGGGGCTGCTGGTCGAAGGGGTGCCGATCCGGCTGACCGGCCAGGACACCGAGCGGGGCACATTCAGTCAGCGCCACCTGGTCCTGCACGACGCGGTCTTGGGCAGGAAGTACGCGCCGATCAAGCACCTCCCCGGCGCGTTGGCGAGCTTCGAGCTGCACAACAGTCCGCTGTCGGAACTGGCCACCCTGGGATTCGAATACGGCTACAGCGCCGCGGCGCCCGAGACGCTGGTGCTGTGGGAGGCCCAGTTCGGCGACTTTGTGAACGGGGCCCAGGTGATCGTGGACCAGTTCATCGTGTCGGGGCTTTCCAAGTGGGGCCTGACCACACGCCTGACGCTGCTGCTGCCGCATGGCTACGAAGGTCAGGGCCCAGAGCATTCCAGCGCCCGGCTGGAGCGGTTCCTGCAGCTGTGCGCGGAAGGCAACATCCGGGTGGTCAATCCGACCACGCCGGCCCAGTACTTCCACCTGCTCCGCCGGCAGGCCAAGCGGAGCCGCCAGCGGCCGCTGATCGTGATGACCCCCAAGAGCCTGCTGCGGCTGCCCCAGGCCTCCAGCCGCATCGACGAGCTGGCCGGCGGCAGCTGGCGCCCAGTGCTGGACGACCCCGCTGCCACCCCGCACCGGGGCCGGGTCCGCCGGCTGGTGCTGTGTTCGGGCAAGGTGTACTACGACTTGCTCGCCGCCGCGGCGGGACAGGACCGGTCCCGCTTCGCGCTGGTCCGGCTGGAGCAGCTCCACAGTTTTCCGGAGGAGGAGCTGCGCAGCCTCTGCGCGGAGTATCCGGCGCTGGCCGAGGTGGTGTGGGTGCAGGAAGAGCCCCGGAACATGGGGGCCTGGCATTTCGTGGAGCCCCGGCTGCGGGAAGTACTGCCGGCCGGGATGGAACTCCGCTACGCCGGCCGACCGGACCGGGCCAGCCCGGCGGAAGGCTACCCCGCCGCGCATGCCGCGGAACAGAAGCGGATTGTGGAACAGGCCCTGCGATAGGCGACACCGGGACCGGAAGCATCACGGGCGGCGAGACCTTCCGCCGCCCGTTGCTCTTGGTCCGGGTCGCTGCCGCGCCTAGTGGCGGCCGTTGTGGCTGTGGGGCACGAACCGGGGGGCGGTCGGCGGCAGCCAGTCCCGCTCGGAGGTGCTGCGGATCAAGTCCTTCACCCAGTCCGACAGGTGCTCACCGTAGTGCAGCAGGAACACCCCGCGGGAGCGCTTCTGCGCGATGAAGGCGACGAAGGGGGTGTCCGCCTTCACCGCATTGCAGACCTGACAGGCGATCACCAGGTTGTCGGGACGGTCATAGGCCGTCTGGCCCTTGCGGGGATAGACGTGATCCAGGGTGGTGCGGTCCTCGGGAATCTCCACGCCACAGTAGGCGCACACCGAACCGTACTGGTCGATCAACCACCGGCGATGGGCATCCATCGAGCGGCGGCCGAGGCTGCGATCTCTGGGCGGGGGAGAAGAGGGACGACGACGATCTGCTCGTGACACAACTATCCTTCAGTGAATGGGTCCAGCGAATGGGTACAGAGGCCCCTCCGCAGTTATAGGTCAACTCAAATCTAGATATGAACCCTCCGTCGAACCAGTCCCCGGCCGGGACCGGGGAGCCCGGTGGCCTGCGACTGAGGGGCGGACGGGCGGACGGCGGACGGGGTCCCCCCGTTATAATGCGGAGCCTGCCGATTCCCAAGGAGAGCCGCCATGACGGTGAATCCGTTCGTGCAGCGCCTGACACCGGTCGTTTTTGTCGACCGGATCGAGCCCTGCCTCCCCTTCTGGACCGAGCGTCTCGGCTTCCAGAAGATCGTGGAAGTGCCCGGGCCCGATGGCAAGCCCCAGTTCGCGCTGCTGGTCCGGGACACGGTGGAGGTGATGTACCAGACCTGGGCCGCCCTGGAGGCCGAAAACCAGGAAGCGGCCTCGGGCGCCCGGGGGCACTCGGTGGCACTGTACCTGGAGGTGGCCGATCTCAATGAGATCGACCGGGCGCTGGTCGACTTGCCGCGGGTGGCGAATCGTCATCGGACCTTCTACGGCATGGAGGAATTCACCGTGCGGGCGCCGGGCGGGGTGCTCACCACCTTCGCGACGCGGGTCGCCAGCTAAGGGCTCAGCGCTGGAGCGCTCCGGCAAGGCGCGCCGCGCTCCAACCCAGCAGCACCGCGTAAAGCAGGGCCAAGCCGAGCAGCGCCGGCCCGGGGAGGCTGAAGACGGCGCCCAGACGGCCGGCCACCCGGTACAGCGGCCCGATCGGAAGGGTCAGCAGCAGGCCACCCCACGCCAGCCCCGCGGCCAGGCCGGCCATCCAGGCTCGGTGGGGGCCGCGGAACAGCCCCCACACCGCCGCCCCCATCGGCACGGCCCACCAGCCGCCCATCCAGGTCCCCGCCGCAAGCACCAGCGCCAGCACCAGCGCCTCGGTGACGACTCTCATGGCGCCGGCTCCAGCGTCAGGCGGCTGCTGGTCTCGGATTCGGGAAGCGGACCCTCGGGAAACCGCAGGGTGTCCAGCGCGCCCCTGGCCCAGCCCCCCAGCCGGTCCAGGTACCTTGAGCTGGCGGGATTGCCGGATTGCCCTCCGGGATAACTCCCCCACCCCCGCACCATCGGTCCCAGCTCCACCACCATCCGCCAGCTGGATCCGAAGCCACCGCCGTCGCTGGAAGGGTTCAAGGTCGACTGCCCTCCGGTGATCGGCACCCGAAGGGCGGACAGGCCCGGGATCTGGAGCAGATGGCGGATATTCGCAAACTGGACCTGATCCCAGCGCCAACCCGGGCCGTCTGGCGCGCCATGCGCCAGGCGGACCTGCCCCAGGCCTTCCACCAGGGCCCGGGAGAGCAGCTGGTCCCGGTCCTCGGTCGGCGCGGTGGCCCGATCATCCCACCAGGGGCTCCGTGGGTCCCGCAGCAGCGCGGCCACCAGGGCGAGTCCGGGTCGGGGACCCCGCTGCCGATCGGTACCCAGCTCATCCCACAGCAGCGTCTGCAGCCGCGCCAGGGCGGCTTCGTACAGAACCGCCCGGGTGTTGCTCTGCTCATAGCGGCGGTCCCACTGGGCCAGCAGGCGGGCAGCCTCACTCAGCTCCGGCTGCCCCGGCACGCGGCTCGCCGCGGCCAGAAACGCCGGTACGAAGAGGTCGGCCGCCGGACTCCCCGGGTCGGTCTGAAACCGCCGCATGTCGTCGGGTGTGAGCGCGCTGTCAGCCTGCAGCAATTGATTGATGCGCACCGCCCGCCAGGGACTGTACCAATCAGCTCCCAGATAGGTCGAGTCCACCCGGGGGTCCAGCGGCTGCTGATTGGCGGAGGCGAGATAGCCCTGGGCGGGATGCCTGGCTTCCAGTCGCGACAGGGGCCAGCGGCCCTGCCAGTCGCCGTCGGAGCGGTCCCCCAACTGGACCAGGTCCCCACGGCCCCCGGGGCGAAGGGGAAACCAGCCGGTGGCCCGAATGGCGATGGTGCCGGCGCGATCGGCCACCAGCATGTTCTGGGCGGGCGCGCCAAATCCCTCGGTCGCGCTCAGGAACTCCCCTGCTGTCCGAGTCCGTGCGGCCCGGTCCAGCGTCCCCAGGGAGCCCCGGGCTTCCAGCACGGTCCAGCGCATCGAGACCCATCCGCCGAGTGCCGGATCCCGTCGTAGCGGCCCGCGATGAGTGAACCGCAGGGTATCGGTGGCGATGATGCGTCCGGAGGGGTCCCGGTACAGCTCGACCCGAAGCCGGAGCGGATGCCACGCCCCATCCAGGCGATACCGCGCCGGCGCCTGCGGCTCATCGACCCGTTCGGCGTACCAGTCCAGCACGTCCGCTTCGGTATTGGTGAAGGTCCAGGCGAGGTTGCGGTTGAAGCCGATGACGACGACGGGCGCACCTGGCAGGGTGACTCCATACACCTCCAGCGAGTCAGGCACGGTGAGCGCGGCCTCGTACCATAACGAAGGGAGGTCGAGTTCGAGGTGCTGGTCCCCCGCCAGCAGGGCATACCCCGCCGCGGTCCGGGACGGACTCACCGCCCAGTTGTTGCTGCCCACGGCGTCGGGTGTCAGGTCGGGATGCCAGGCAACCGGGCCGGAGTCCGCGTCGCCCGGCGGCGGCAGCGAGGTAATCCGGAACCGCGGGGCCAGCTCACCGTTGGGAATGATTGGCTGCTGCAACGGGGCGTGCATCGGAAACAGGGCCCGGGCCGCAGTCTCCCCAACCAATCGAGTGGCGGCTCGGAGTCGTTCCTCATGGCGGCTGTGGGCCAGGTTCCATCCCATGCGACCCAGCACATGCAGGCTGTTGATCGGGGACCAGCGTGCGGGGCGCCGACCCAGCAGCTGGTACTCGAACGGTCGGATGGCCCGGCCACGGCCGTCCTGCCAGGCGGTCACCCCGTCCGCAAACGCCTGGAGCAGCCGGCGTTCGGGGTCCTCGGGAGGCAGCCCCGCCAAATACCGCTCGGCGGCATCGCCCAGCCCGAGGCTCCGGGCCTCCTGGTCCAGGGACAGGGCCGCGCTCCCCACCAGCTCCGTCAGGCGGCCGGCGCCGGAACGCCACAGAACTTCCAGCTGGAACAGCCGGTCCCGCGCCACCACATACCCGAGGGCCCGCACCGCATCCAACTCGTTCGTGGCGGTGATATGGGGGACCCCCCGCCAGTCGTAACGAACCGCCACGGGGGCCGTGAGCCCCGCGAGCCGACCGTCGGCCCGGATGGGAAGTTCGGCCTGGCGGGCCACACTCCAGATCCCGTGGGCGGGGTCAAGCAGGGGGCCGATTGGAGGGAGGGGGCCCGGGGGAGCGCTGCCCAGGACGAACAGACCGACGAACAGCAGGGCGGCGGCCAGCACTCCCGCCCCGGGACGCGTCACGGACGATACCGGGCCTTGAGCAGCCGGCCCCAGAACCAGCTCGCCGCCGCCACGGTGTGTGCTTCACCCTGTTCCGTGACCACCGGATGACCCTGGTTCACCCAGCGGAACACTCCGCCGTCGAGATTGGAGAGGCGCCGGTAGCCAGCGCGCGACAGCGCCACCACCATCGCGGTACCGCCAGCTCCGGCGGCGTCGTACACCACGATCGGCTGCTCATAGGGGATCCGCTGCAGCGGGGACAGGTCGGCGGCGGTGGGATCGAGATGGACCGCGCCCTGCAGATGGCTGTGCTGGAATTCGGCCTGCACCCGCACATCCACCAGGAGCGGTGGTGGGCGCTTGGGATCCTGCATCCAGGAGACCAGCTCGGTCGGAGTCACCTGGCGAACCAGCGGGAACTTCATCACCAGCGCCTGGTGCAGCGCCAGGGTGCCCAGAGGGCTGCCATCCCAGAACAGGCCGCCGAGCAGGCCCGCCAGCAACACCAGGAACAGGATCCGCCGCTTGCGGGTCCTGGACTCCGAGACGGTGCGGGGCCTGACAGCTCCCTTGCTAACGCCGGCCTCCGGAACCGCGCCCACCCCGGTCCCGGTCGTCCAGCTTGCGGGACTTGGCCAGGTCGGCGGCCTGCTTGGCAGCAATCCGGATCATGCGCTCGGGACTCTGCGGCTTCATGATCTCCCGCGGCGCCCCGGCGGTGAAGCTGACTTTCCCTTCGACCAGCTCTGGCGTCAGCGGTCGCCCGGTGGTGAGTTCGAAGCACCCCAGCACGTTTTCTCCCGCCCCCTGGGCAGCCCGGACCCGCTCCGCCAGCGCGTCCCGACCGGGGAGTCCTTCGAGCGTCACCGGGGGAGTGCCAAATGGGGTGATGGGCTGCACCAGAATCGCCACCTTCGCTCCGGCCAGGCTGGGACCGACCCGGACCTCCTTGCCGCCGACCTCCCGGGCCCATCGGGTGGCCTCCCGCTCGGCAGGGGTGGGCACGGAACGGGCCGGCTCGCTGGCGGGCTGGCTGACGTCCGATGCCCGCTTCTGGGCCGCGTTACGCTTGATGGCCTTGAGGTACTCAGGTTCGTCGCTAGACACGGCGCCCTCTCCACACATGCGTCAGGTTGTCCTCGGGAGGCTGAAGATACACGCACGGGACCGGGCGCCGGGAGGGAGCCTGCCGCCGGCCCCGGCGCCGGACGGCACCCACCGGGAACCGCCCCCCGGCACGCAGGGGTTGCGGGACCGACCCGCCCCTCACAGCCTTCGCCAGCACCGGCTATTTTCAGCGGTCCTTACGGGAGCCACCGCTCTGACGACCCCGGCCGCCGCGCCCCGCCCCGAAGCCGACCCCCGCTTCACCGACCCGGCCTGGCGTATCATCAACTCCCTCCGCGTCCTGGCCATGGACGCCGTGGAAACCGCCCAGTCCGGACATCCCGGTACCCCGATGGCCCTGGCCCCCGCAGCCTTCGTCCTGTGGGACGAATTCCTCCGATTCGATCCGCTGCACCCGGAGTGGCCCGACCGCGATCGATTCGTACTGTCCTGCGGTCACGCATCGATGCTGATCTATGGGCTGCTGCACCTCAGCGGCTACCCGGTATCGCTCGAGGACCTGCGCCAGTTCCGCCAGTGGGGCTCCCGGACCCCCGGTCACCCCGAGCGGGGCAACACGCCGGGGGTCGAAACCACCACCGGCCCCCTCGGTCAAGGGCTCGGCAACGCGGTCGGGATGGCGCTCGCCGAGCGGATCCTGGCGGACCGATTCAACCGCCCTGGCTTCACCATGTTCGGGCACCGGGTGTGGGGCTTCGTGAGCGATGGCGACCTGATGGAGGGGGTGGCCAGCGAGGCCGCTTCCCTGGCCGGGCATCTCGGGCTGGGTCGGCTCACCCTGATCTTCGATGACAACCATATCACCATCGATGGTGACACCGCCCTCTGCTTCTCCGAGGACGTGGGGCGCCGGTTTGAGGCCTACGGCTGGAGGGTCATTCCGGTAACCGATGGCAACGATCTGGGGGCGATCCGGGCGGCGCTGGAAGCCGCCCGCCAGGACGAGTCCCGGCCGTCGCTGGTCCGGCTGCGGACCAGGATCGGCGACCCGGCCCCGACCAAGGGGAATACCGCCCAGGCCCACGGGGCGCCCCTGGGCAAGGAGGAGATCGCGCGGACCCGGGCCATTCTGCAGTGGCCCGAGGCGCCGTTCAGCGTAGCCCCGGAGGCAGCAGTCTGGCGGGAGCGCTGCCGGGCCCGGGGAGATCGGGCGCACCAGGGCTGGCTGCAGCTGCTGGCCGGCTACCGGGAAGCCCACTCGGCCGAGGCCGAGGTGCTCGATCAGTGGCTGGGGGGAAGCCTCCCGGACGGGTGGGACGCGGGACTCCCCAGCTTCACGCCCGCGGACGGGGCACTGGCGACCCGCCAGGCCTCGGCGAAGGTCCTGAACGTGATAGCGGGTCGGGTCCAGAACCTGGTCGGCGGGTCGGCGGATCTCGCGGAGAGTACCGGAGCCGAGATCAAGGGCGGCGGCAGCTGCTCGGCCCAGCGAGTGGGGCGCAACATCCACTGGGGCGTCCGCGAGCACGGCATGGCGGCGTGCCTCAACGGGCTGGCCGCCCACGGGGGCCTCCGGCCCTTTGGCAGCACGTTCCTGATTTTCACCGACTACTGCAAGCCTGCCATCCGGCTGGCCGCGCTGATGGGGCTGCCGGTGATCTACATCGGCACCCACGATTCGATCGGTCTGGGGGAGGACGGCCCCACCCATCAGCCCATCGAGCAGCTGGCCATGCTGCGGGCGACGCCCAACGTCACCGTGATCCGGCCGGCCGATGCCACCGAAACGGTGGAAGCCTGGCGGGCAGCCCTGCAGCGGACCTCGGGGCCGACGGTCCTGGTGCTGTCGCGCCAGAAACTGCCGATCCTGGACCGGAACCGCCTGGCCCCGCAGTCCGACGCGGCCCGGGGTGGTTACATCCTGCTCGATCCCCCCGGCGGGACGCCGCGGGCCATCGTGCTGGCGACCGGGGCGGAAGTGCACCTCGCCCTGCAGGCGGTCGAGACCCTCAACGCCGGCGGACTGGCGGTGCGCCTGGTCTCATTGCCGTCCTGGGAACTGTTCACCGGGCAGTCGGAGGAGTACCAGAGGCAGGTACTGCCCCCGGAGGTGACCGCCCGGGTGGCGATCGAGGCCGCGACCAGCTTCGGATGGCACCGCTGGGTGGGCGATCGCGGCCTGGTGATCGGCATCGACCACTTCGGTGCCTCGGCGCCGGCCGACCGGCTGTTCCGGGAATTCGGCTTCACCGCGGAGCGAGTGGTAACCGCGGTCAGGTCGTTGCTTGGATAGCGGCCCGCGCACCCGGTAGTAATGCGCGGTGCGCTCTGATACCTTGCCTCGAGACCTGACCCCGGTCCCCCGGTACGACTACACGGGACTTGCCTTCGCGGCCTTCACCCAAGACCCATGCCGACTCCCAATCCCCTCCGCACTCTCGGGTCCCTGGGCCAGAGCCCCTGGTACGACTTCATCACCCGGGAGCTGGTGATTTCGGGCGCCCTGGCGCGGCTCATCGTCGAGGATGGGCTCCGGGGGATGACCACCAACCCGACCATCTTCGAGAAGGCGGTCCAGGGCAGTGACCTCTACGATGAGGAGATCCGGCAGCTGGCCGTGGAGGGGTGCAGCCCGGCCGAGATCTTCGAGACCCTGGCGGTTGCGGACGTCCGGACCGCCTGCGACCTGTTCCTGCCGGTGTACCAGCAGAGCAGCGGCAGCGACGGGCTGGTCTCGATCGAAGTCTCCCCCACACTGGCCTACGACGCCGCGGGCACCGTGGCCGAGGCGGAGCGGCTGTGGCAGCGCATCGGTCGCCCCAATGTGATGATCAAGATTCCCGGGACCCGGGCGGGCCTGCCGGCGATCACCCGCTGCCTGGCCCAGGGGATCAACGTCAATGTCACCCTGCTGTTCGCGGTGAGCCGCTATCGTGCCGTGGTCGAAGCCTTCTTCCAGGGTCTGGAACAGCGCCGCGCCCAGGGGCAGCCGGTGAGTGGCATTGCGAGCGTGGCCTCGTTCTTCGTGAGCCGGGTCGACAGCAAGGTCGATCGGGTCCTCGAGGTCCTGGGGGCGGCCGGCCAGGATCTGCGCTCCCGGGCCGCGATCGCGAATGCCACCATGGCCTACGCCGCCTTCGAGGAGCTGTTCGGTTCGGCGCGCTGGCAGTCACTGTCGTCGGGGGGGGCTGGGCGGCAGCGTCCGCTCTGGGCCTCCACCAGCACCAAGGACCCTGTCCTGTCCGATGTCTACTACGTGGAAGCGTTGATCGGCGAGCATACCGTGAACACCCTGCCCCCGGCGACCTTCGACGCCTACCGGACCCGGGGCCGGCCTGAGCTACGGCTGCGGCAGGGCATTCCGGAGGCGGGCCAGGTCCTGTCCCGGATCGAGAAGCTGGGGGTGGATCTGGACGAGATCACCCAGGTGCTCGAGGAGGAGGGCGTGAAGGCCTTCGCCGCCTCATTCCAGTCGCTGCTTGGGGTCATCGAGCGGAAGGCCGCCGCGCTGGTGTAGGGGCGACCCCGCGGGTCGCCCCTACCCCGGCGCCACCGCCTGCCCGAGAAACAGGCGGTAGGCCGGATTCCCCGTTTCATCCACCCACGGATACCCCACCCGCATGAGGAAGCGCCGGAACGCCCGCATCTCCCCGGGCGGAACCTGCATGCCCACCAGCACCCGGCCGTAATCGGCCCCGTGATTGCGATAGTGAAACAGGCTGATGTTCCAGTCGGAGCCCATGGCTTCGAGGAACCGCAGCAGCGCGCCGGGCCGCTCGGGAAACTCGAACCGGTACAGCAGTTCATGGCTGGCCAGCGGCGCGTGGCCGCCGACCAGGTGGCGCACGTGCAGCTTGGCCATCTCGTTTCCCGAAAGATCGAGAGTGCCCAGCCCCCGCCGGCGCAGCCGGGCCACGATGCTGGCGGTCTCGGCCCGATCCTCGATGGCGAGGCCCACAAACACCTGCGCCCGAACCGGGTCGGCCATGCGGTAGTTGAACTCGGTGATGTTCCGGGGTCCGATGGCGGCACAGAACTTTCGAAAGCTGCCGGGGCGTTCCGGGATGGTGACCGCCAGCAGGGACTCCCGCTGTTCGCCCACCTCGGCCCGCTCGGCAATGAACCGGAGCCGATCGAAATTGGTGTTGGCGCCGGATGCGATCGCCACCAGGCTGCGGTTGCGGGCGCGGTGCTGCCGCACCCAGGCCTTGGCGCCGGCGATGGCCAGCGCCCCGGCGGGTTCAAGAACGATGCGGGTCTCCTCGAAAACATCCTTGATGGCGGCACAGATCGCATCGGTGTCGACGACGATCATCTCGTCCACCACCCTGCGAGCCAGCCGGTAGGTCTCGCGCCCCACCTGTCGCACCGCGACTCCATCCGCGAACAGGCCCACGTGCGGCAACCGGATCCGCCGCCCCGCGGCAAGCGAGCGGGTCATGGCATCGGCATCGACCGGTTCCACCCCCACGACGCGGATCCCGGGATGCAGCTGCTTGACGCACACCCCGACCCCCGCGATCAGCCCGCCGCCTCCCACCGGGACGAAGATGACGTCGGGGCGTCGGGGGGCCTGCCGCAGGATCTCCAGCCCCACCGTGCCCTGCCCCGCGATCACCGCCGGATCGTCGTAGGGATGCACGAATGTCAGCCGGCGCCGTCGGCCCAGCCGCCGGGCCTCGGCATAGGCCTCGTCGTAGGTATCCCCGAAGAGGACCACCCGGGCGCCGCGGGCCCGGACCGCGTCCACCTTGATGCCTGGCGTCGTCACCGGCATGACGATGGTCGCCGTGGTGGACAGGCGGGAGGCCGCCAGCGCCACGCCCTGGGCGTGATTTCCGGCCGAGGCAGCAATCACCCCGCGGCGGAGTGCCGCCGCCGGAAGGCCCGCCATCCGATTGTAGGCTCCGCGCAGCTTGAAGGAGAAGATCGGCTGGAGGTCTTCCCGCTTGAGGAGAAGCTGGTTGCCGAGCCGGGCCGAAAGCTGCGGAGCCGGCTCCAGCGGGGTCTGGTGGGCGACATCGTAGACCCGGGCGTTGAGGATGCGGCGGAGGTAGTCGCTGGGCATGGGGAAGGGGAGAGGGGAAGGGGAAGGTAGCGGGCGGTGCCAGTGGGATCCATCTTACCTCAGTGCCCAGTGCCCTGTCCCCCCTGACCCCGCCGCCCCCTCATGCTCCAGTCACTCCGACGTCTCAGCCTGACCCACTGGATCTTCATCGGCATGGCGGCCGGCATCCTGGTCGGGTGGCTGGCACCCGGCTTCGCGGTCGGGCTGAAGCCGCTGTCCACGGTCTTCCTGCGCATGATCAAGTCCATCGTGGTACCGATCATCTTCGGCACCCTGGTGGTCGGGATCGCGGGGCACGGCGACGACCTGAAGCGGATCGGGCGGCTGGCGGTGAAGTCGATCGCCTATTTCTGGCTGATGACCAGCTTCGCGCTGGCCATCGGCCTGATTGCAGGCAACCTCAGCCAGCCGGGCGTGGGCGTGGTCCTGCCACCGCCGGATCCCAATACGCCGCTGCCCATGGCGGCGCCGACCACTTTCGGCGGTTTCCTGGAGCACGTGGTCCCCAAGAGCTTCTTCGAAGCAGCGAGCAACAACGAGGTGCTGCAGGTGGTGTTCTGGACCACCCTGTTCGGCATCGCGCTGACCCAGGTGAAGGGGCGCCCGAAGGAGACCATCCTGGCGTTCTCCGAAGGTATCATGGAGGTGATGTTCCGGTTCGTGAACATCATCATGAAGTACGCCCCGATCGGCATCGGCGCCGCCATGGCGGTCACCGTGAGCCATAGCGGGATCGGGGTGGTGCTGAACCTGGGCAAGCTGGTGCTGACCCTGTATGCCGCGCTGGTGGTGTTTGCCCTGCTGGCCCTGCTGCCGATGGCTCTGCTGGCCCGGATCCCGATCCGCAAGTTCCTGCGCCATGTGAAGGATCCGGCGGTGATTGCCTTCACCACGACCTCCTCCGACGCCGCGCTCCCCCTCGCCATCCAGCGCATGATCGAGTTCGGGGTGCCGCGCCGGATCGTCGCCTTCGTGATGCCGACGGGCTACTCCTTCAACCTCGACGGATCCACGCTCTACCTCGGCGTGGCCTCCCTGTTCGTGGCCCAGGCCGCGGGGATCGAGCTGAGCATCGGGAAGCAACTCTTCCTGATGCTCACCCTGCTCATCACCAGCAAGGGGATCGCGGCAGTCCCCCGCGCCTCACTGGTAGTCCTCTCCGGAGCCCTGACAGCGTTCGGCCTGCCGCTGGAGGGAGTGGCGGTCATCCTGGGCGTGGATGAGCTGATGGACATGGCCCGGACCATGGTCAATCTGGTGGGGAACTGCCTGGCCACCGCCGTGATGGCCCGCTGGGAAGGAGAGCTGGCGCCGGTGGGAGCCGCGGAGGCGGCCGTCGAACCTGCCTAGGGAGGCTCAGTCCGAGGTGCCCCCTACCCTGCAACCTTTCCGGGGACAGGTCCGTCCTTAGGGCACCCCTTTCCCGGACCATCCGTTTCATGCTTCTCAGCATCGCCCTCATGGCATTGGCCGGCCCCCCTGCGCCCGTCTCCGCTCCCCTCAGCCAGATCCAGTACGACCTCAGCTTCACCCGGGAAACCGCCGCCCGGCAACAGCTTCACGTCACCATGCAATTCACCGTGGGTGGCACCGGGGATGTCCTGCTTTCCTTGCCCGCCTGGACTCCCGGCGCCTATGAGGTGAGCAATTTCTCCCGCTGGGTCTCGGGCTTCGCGCCCAGCGCAGGCGGCACCGCTCTGAGCTGGGACAAGCTGGATTACGACACCTGGCGCATCCGGCCGGCCGGGGCGCGGCAGGTCAGTGTGAGTTTCGACTATCAGGCCGACTCGCTCGACAACGCCATGGCCTGGAGCCAGGAGGACTTCGCGTTCTTCAACGGGACCAACCTGCTGTTCTACCCCGAGGGCCGGAGCCTGGAGTTCCCGGCCACGGTGCGGGTCCATACCGAGAGCGACTGGCAGGTCGTGACCGGTATGCACGGCGGCCCTGCCTCGACCGACCTCTCGGAGCGGAACTACCACGATCTGGTCGACATGCCCTTCTTCGTGGGTCATTTCGACCTCGACAGCACCACGGTGGACGGGCTGACGGTCCGGCTCGCAACCTATCCCGCCGGGGTGCTCAGCGGCCCGACCCGGGAACGATTCTGGGTGCAATACCGCAATCTGTTCGCGCCGCAGATTGCGGTGTTTGGCGAAACCCCCTTCACCGCCTACACCACCCTGATGGTGTTCGCCCCGGCTTATCCCGGTGGCTCGGCCCTGGAGCATCAGAGTTCCCATCTCGGCATCTACACGCCCGCGGGGATCGGGCAGGAGTGGGTCACCTCCATCACGGCACACGAAATCTTCCATGCCTTCAACGTGAAGCGGCTCCGGCCCGCCGAGATGGTCCCCTACCGCTACGACGTGGCACAGCCGACGCCGTGGTTGTGGGTGAGCGAGGGGATCACCGATTATTACGCGGACCTGACCCTGGTCCGGGCCGAACTGATCGATTCGGCCCAGTTCCTCGGGGTCACCGCGGGGAAGATGGAGGAGGTCAGCCAGGTGCCACCCACCGCACTGGAGGACGCCTCGCTCTCGACCTGGATCCATCCCGCCGACGGTTCCGGAACCCTGTACTACCCCAAGGGCTCCCTCGCGGGCTTCATGCTGGACATCCTGATCCGGGACGCGAGCGACAACCGGCAGTCGCTGGACCAGGTGATGCGCCAGCTGTACCAGACCACCTACCGGAAGGGTCGGGGCTTCGGGTCGGCCGAGTGGTGGGGCGCGGTGAGCCAGGCCGCCGGCGGCCAGAAGTTTGAAGGGCTCAACGCGCGCTACATCGATGGCCGGGACCCGTTTCCCTGGGACAGCGTGCTGCCCCTGGCGGGTCTCCGGATGGTGACCGACAGTGCCTGGCTGCCCCGGCTGGGGATCAATACCCAGCAGGACTCGCTCGAGACCCGGGTCACTGGCCTGACACCCGGCGGGGCAGCCGATGCGGCCGGAGTGCAGGTGGGAGACGTGATCCTCACGCTGGGTGACGTGATGATTTCCGGGGTCCCCGGAGATGCGTTCGAGGGATTTCGCGCCAAGTACACGGGACAGGACGGCGCCGATTTCCCCATCCGGGTCCGGCGGAGTGGGACAGAAGTCACCCTGAACGGGAAGATCCAGCTCCGGCTGAACGTCAACCGGCGCCTGGAAGCCGACCCCGGGGCTGGGCCGAAGGCGGCACGGCTACGGCACGGGTTGTTCAGCGGCGCCACCGGCGGTTGAGCCTCTGAAAGCAGACGCCCCCCGGAAGCGAGGCTTCCGGGGGGCGTCGTGCATTGACCTGGCCTTGAGGTCAGGGGGTGCCAGGCTCGGGGTCACAGCCCAGCGCCGGCGTCGGGTTGCGCGCCAGGCAGTCGTTCCGCGGGAACGGGAACCGGCTGAACACTACGTGCGATGACAGATCCCTGGGCAGGGTACCCAACCGCCCATAGCGCCGCGCGTCGATCCAGCGGTGGCCGCCCTCGAACAGCAGTGAATAGCGCTTGTTGTACAGCAGCTCACCCAGCAGGGACGCCTGATCCACCGTGCCGGCGTAGGGCGCCAGGCCGCCAGCAGTCGCCCGAATGAAGTCGATGTCGGTGACCGCGGTGGCCAGGTTGTTGAGGCCGATATTGGCCTCGGCCCGGAGCAGGATCAATTCTTCGTTCCGGATGATCGGCACCGGGGAGAGGTTGCTGGTGTAGATCGTGAACTTGACCGAGTCGGTGATCCCCTGCACGGTCTTGGGCGGGCTGAAGACCTGAGTCTTGTCCAGGACCCGCTGATCCAGCGCACCGCCGGGCTGCTGCTGCGCGTCCGTCAGAATGGAGGGATGCGCCAGCAGCGCCCGCGGGGGGGTTGCATCGTGAGCGCTGGCATCGAACAGGTTATTCACCCGATCCCCGGCGATCGTCGAGAAGACGAAGTAGGTGCCCAGGTTCAGCGGCGCCGCGGGGTCGATGAAGGAGGCCTGCAAGGCGGTAAGGGCGCCAGCGAAATCGCCGGTGTAGACGGCCACTCTGGCCCGGAGGGCACGATTGAAAGTCAGGAACGTGGCCGGCTTATCGAACCCGCTGAATCCGCTGGTGAGCGGGAAGGGGAAGGCCGAACCACCGGCCTGCAGGTGTGTCTGGGCGGAGTCCAGCAGATTCACGATGTGGGCGAACACCTCGGCCCGGGTCGCAATCGGCGCGGGGGCAGCGATGGGATCGATGTCCACGACGATCGGGGCGCCAAGATCATCCCGGGTATTGACCACCTGCAGGAAGTCCAGCGCCTGGATGGTTTGCACGTAGCCGGTGACCGCCTCGATTTCTGCCGGGGTCATCGCCGTGCTGGCCAGGTTGGGCAGGGCCCGGAGCAGGTTGTTGCCACTGCGGATGTCGGCATAGGGCGCGGCGAACAGATTGCCGCCGAAGGCGCCGCTGCCGCCGTCGAGCGGACCGGTCAGCAGCTCGGTGACGAAGCGCGGGTCGGCGGGGTCGAAGTTGTACGACTCCCGCCCCAGGATGCCCAGCTCCGACACGTAGCCGTTCTGGGTGGTGTAACCGACGCGGGAGCCGAACAGCAGGCCGGTCGCGGCCGCGCTGACCAGGGCCCGGGTCGGGTGGGTGGCCAGTTCGTCCTGGCCGGGATAATTGAGATCCGGCACATCGAGCGTGTTGCACGCGCTGGCGAGCAGCAGCCCCGTGAGTGCCGTGATGCGAGTCAGCGTTCTCATGGCAGGAATCCTCAGGGTGCCGGGTTAGAAACCGAGGTCTATGGTGAACCAGAAGCTTCGACTGGGCGGGAAGGGCGCCACGTCGATGTTCCGCGCGATCGGCTGGTTGCCGAAGTTGCTGACTTCCGGGTCGAGCCCGTCGTAGGGCGCGGAGAGGAACAGGTTGCGGGCGCTCACCGAGACCTTGGCGTAGCGCGCCCCGCGCCAGAGGGCGCCCGTCACCCCGACGGGCAGATTGTACGACAGGGTGATCTCCCGCAGCTTCAGGAAGGTGGCGCTTTCGATCCAGTTCCTGGTCACCTGGCCGAACGCCGACAGCCGCCGCTCACCCACGGTCTCGGTGCTGCCCGAAATCGGATGGTCATAGTCGACCGTCACACCCCCGAAGTCGTACAGCAGCTTGGTCAGGTTCAGGATGCTGCCGCCGTTCTGCCAGTCGAGGACCGTGTGCAGCGTGAAGCTCTTCACCGTGAAGTCATTGACGAAGCCCATGCGGAAGTTCGGATTGGCATCGCCGACCTTGCGGACCACCACCGAGCCATCGGACAGGGTATCGTTGCCGACGATCTGGGTCGCGCTGGCGCCGTTCTCGATCTTGAAGGCTCCGATGGAGGTGCCGAAGCCCCCGGTTTCAAAGGCCGGAACGTCGAGGCCGGTGATGGTGCTCTTGGTCGTCGAGAAGGTGACCCGGCTCAGCCAGTTGAAGTCCCGGCGCTGAATCGGCTGCACCGCCGCCGCGATCTCCAGCCCCTTGGTCTCCATCTTGCCGCCGTTCAGGAACTCCGTGATGTAGCCTGACGATTCGTGCAACTGACGGGGAACCAGCAGGTCGCTCATGTTCTTCTGATACACGCTGAATTCCAGGGTCGCGGTATGATTCCAGAGATAGGCGTCGAAGCCCGCTTCGATCTCCTTCTCATGCTCGGGATGCAGATCCGGTGCGCCAATCGTGCCCAGTGGCACGAGCGTTGGCAGCCCGCCAATGTTCTGGGACGCATCGTATGGGGTGAACTTCTGGCCGTAGCCCGGCTCCTGACCCGACTCCCCGTAGGCCGCCCGGACCTTCAACTCATCCAGAAAGCCGGTCGGCGCGAGCACGCGATAGGACCCGGCCACCTTGGGATACCAGAACAGTTCACTGGCGTCTGCGTTGAGGCTGCTCTGGTCGCCCCGGATCCCCGCGCTCAGCAGCAGGCGGTCCTGATCGGCCAGGAATTCTTCCTGCAGGAAGTAGCCGACGTTCTTGATCGACTCGCGCCGGCGCAGCACCACCTTGCGGGTCGCGGCATCGATGTTTTCCTGCCCGCCAACCAGGTTGTACCCCTCGTTCTGCAGCACGTTGAGATCGCGGCGGGTATACTGAATCCCCGCCGAGGTGGTCGCGCTCCAGCGTCCGCCGGACGGCGTGTAGCGGTGGACCGAGGCCACGTCCAGGTTCAGGTTGGTGTTGTCGCTCGCCTTGAGGAGCGACGTCCCCAACTCACCGTCGTTCGGCTCGAACTGCAGCGTGGGCGGGAAGAACAGCGAGTTGGTCTGGTTGAATACGTCCAGGCCCCCGTTCCCGATCAGCTTGAGCGAATGCCGACTGTTGGTCACGAGGTCGATATCCAGCAATCCCGATGACAGGAAGCGCCAGACATCCTCGTCATTCTTCATGAGCGCGGCGGTCTGCAGCGGATTGCTCGGGACGAACGGGTTGTCGCGGAATGAGCCGTCAGACCGCCGCTGGAGGTTGGCAAAGCTCGGCGTGAACGCCATCACGACGTAGAAGCTGGTGCCGGAATTGTCGTTGTTGGTCAGGCCACGCTGCGCCTCGGTATGCAGCACGTTGGTGCTGAGCCCGGCGCGAACCCGCGGACTGATCCGCTGATCCAGGTTCAGCCGTATCGACTCCCGCTTGAAACCGGTGTTATCGATGATCCCCGGGGTATTCTGGACCTGCCCGGAGAAGTAATACTGGGTCCCTTCCCCGCCCCCGCTGAAGTTGATGCTGGTCTCGCTCGCCAGGTCCTTCCGGTGCGAGAGCTGGCTCTCGAGATCATACGAGAGGCCCGTGGTGTAGCCGGTGGCCGCGGCGGTGCCCGCGCCATAGACGGCGTCGACCTCGGCCGCCGTTTCGAACTTGCGCGAGCCAATGGTCCGGGCCAGCTCCGAGAAGCCGAGCCTCTGGGAGACATTGACCTGGGTCTTGCCGACCTGACCCCGCTTGGTGGTGATGATCACCACACCGTTCGAGGCCCGCCCGCCGTAGATGGCCGCCGCGGAAGCGCCTTTCAGGATCTCGATGGACTCGATGTCGTTGGGATTGAGGTCGGCGATGCGGTTCACCTGGGCATCCTGCTCGGGGGAGGTGTTCCCGCCCGCCGCTGCCGCGGTCACCGCGTTCTGGTTTGACGGAATCGCGACGTCGGCGACCACGATGCCGTCCACCACGTAGAGCGGCTCCGCGGTCGCGTTGATCGAGGTGGTGCCGCGAAGTCGCATCTGCAGCCCACCACCCGGTGCGCCGGAGTTGCTCTGGATGTCCGCCCCGGCCACCTTGCCCATCAGCTGCTGCTCCACGCTCGCCGATGGCGTGGAGTTGATGTCTTCACTGCTCACACTGGCCACCGAATTGGCCAGATTCTTCCGCTCGACGCCGGTGACCTGGCCGGTCACGACGATCTCCTCGAGCTTGAGGACGTCCCGGGCCAGGGCCACATCCACCACCGCCTCTTCCGCCCCCACTCGGACCTCCCGTTTCCGGAACCCGGGGAACCGGATCAGCAGGGTCACGTCCCCATCCGGAGCATCCGTAATGACGAACGCTCCATTGCTTCGGGAATAGGTCGAAATGCGGGTACCGGGAATAGTCACCGTGGCGCCGCCCACCGCATCACCGTTGGCGGAATCGGTAATCGTCCCGCTGATGGCATGGGTCTGGGCCGCGAGCGCACCGGCACTCGACAGCAGACCCACCAACGCTAACCAAACCAGCCGAGGCTTCATAAGCTCTCCGCGGTGCGTACTGCTGGGATTGTTTAACAGACGGTCGGAGGGGAAGCGTGCTGCGAGGCTGGACTTACGGCCCAAAGCGGGACTTGTCAAGATTCCGCAGCACCAGGTCGAGCGAGGACTCCAGATCCAGGGGGGTCGGGGCCCCCAACCACCCCAGGCGGTGCAGGGCTCGGCCGAGGACCTCGGCCGGGGGTATTCCGGCCTTCCGGAGCGCTCCGACACTGGCGTCCCCGCTGGCTTTGCTCAGTTTGGCGCCATCCGGTTTCCGGATCAGCGGATGGTGGCAGAACGTCGGGGGGGTGGGGCAGCCCAGCAGCCGCGCCAGCCGCAATTGCCGCCCGGTGGACTCCAGCAGATCCTCGCCCCGCACCACCAGATCCACCTGGTGCTCCAGATCGTCAACCACCACCGCGAACTGGTAGGTCCAGTTGCCCAGCCGGTCGCGGAGCAGCAGATCGCCACACTGCGCCGCCGGTTGCTGCGTCCGGGCGCCCCGCCACAGGTCGGTGAACGTCTCGCACCCGGGGCCCAGCAGCAGTCGGAGTCCCCGACCCGGGCCCGGTTCCAGGCCGCGATCGCGGCAGCGACCCGGGTAGGGGGTCTCCCGGTCGGGAACCTCCCCGCCATCGGCAGCCAGGTCCCGACGGGAGCAGTCACAGCTGTAGACCCGGCACCCGGCGGCCAGCAACCGGGCGACGGCCCCGGCATAGCGCTGGTCGTTGTCGCTCTGGCGATAGGGGGAGGGACCGCGGCGGAACTGGTCTGCAGTACCGAGATCGGGATCCAGGCCCAGCCACTCCAAATCCTCCAGCAGCGCCGCCTCGTATCCGGGCCGACACCGCTGTCGATCATGATCCTCGATGCGGAGCAGCACCTCGGCGCCGACGGCTCGGGCTACCCCCCAGACCGTCAGGGCGCTCGCCACGTGGCCGAGATGCAGCAGGCCCGTCGGCGCCGGGGCAAAGCGGGTCCGCCGCCAGTGACCGTCCATCCGGCCTCCACTCGGGGTCGGCCGGAAACGTGATCATACCGACGCGGGAGCGGAACCCCAACAGCGACGCGGGCCCCCCGGAGGGGGCCCGCGCGGTCCATTCGTGCCGGCGTCTCAGGCGTCGGCCGAGGTGCCGTTCTGAGCATGGTCCCGGCGCCGGAGATCGGTCAGAGAGGTGCGGATCCGGTCAGACACCCGGCGCTCCTCACGCAGGGTTTCGATCAGACCCTCGGCGTTGCGGGCCTCGACCGACAGCACCGCCGCCCGTTCCATCAGGTTGTCGACCTGAGCCTTCTGAGACAACAGCGACTCCAGGGCCGCCCGCACCTCGTGCACCAGCGAGTCGACGTACTCCAGCCGGTGCTCCGCCTGCTCCAGCTGGCGGCGCCGGGCATCCAGGGTGGCCACACTGCGGTCGCTGTCGCGCAGCGCGTTCTGGATTGCCTCCAGCTCCACCCGCGCCTGGGCCACTTGTGGCTGAGCCTCGACGATCGCCCGCACATCCGCGGTGGTGCGCTCCGCCAGCTCATACACCCGCCGAATCTCGGCCTGGAGGCCGCTGAGGGAGGCCTGCCGCGAGGCGGCCTGTTCCATGGCCTGCGCCAGCTGATGTTCGACCCCGCGCCACTCCGCCAGCCGAGCCTCGAAGCCGACGATGCGGTCCCGGGCGCTGTGCAGCCCCGCGACCCGGGTCTCCAGCTCCGAGGAGAGGGCTTCCAGGCTCGCCAGCCGCTCGTTGGCCCGCTCCAGCGATGCGTCCACCTCGCGGGCCCGCTCACCCAGCAGCTGGGCCGCTTCGGCCGATTCCTGTCGCAGGGTGGTGGCGCGCTCCAGGTGTTCGGAGGCCCGCTCCAGGGAGTTCTGCCGGCGATCGATCTCGCTGCTCAGCTCCCGCATCCGGTCGTCGAGATGCTGGAACGCCTCGGCCCGCTCCTCCAGACCGGTGAGGGCACCGCGGACTCCGCTGACCTGGCCTTCCATGCCCCGGAGGTCGGCGGCCAGCGCCAGCAGTTGACTGCTGGCCCGTCCGACCTCGTCCAGCCGCGGCGTGAGGGTACCGAGGTGGGACTCGGCGGCCTGGAGCCGCTCCTGCAGCACCCGGGCCCGTTCCTCGATGGTGCTGCTCTGCGCTGCGGCTTCCGCCAACCGCTGCTGCACCTCATCGACCAGCTCCCGGCGCGACTCCACCGCGCTCAGGCCGGAGGTGAGCTGATCCACTTCCTGGCGAACGGAATCCACGGTGGCCCGCAGGCGGTCCAGACCTTCCACGTCGGCCCGGAGCGCCGCCAGGTTCCGCTTGGTGTCGGCCAGCCAGCTCTCGGTCAGATCCATCTCGCTCCGGGTCTCGCCCACCTCCTGGTGCACCCGGCGCATCTCTTCCAGGCCAGTCCGCACCGCTTCCTGGGTCGCATCCAGCGAGCCGAGGTCGCGCACCGCCTGGTCCAGCACGGGCTTGGCCTCCTCCAGCCGGCTGGTGCGCTGGGTCAGGCCCTCGATGGCATCCTCCAGCTGGTCGAGGTCCGACCAGCCGGACCGGACCCGCTGGGCCAGTTCGGTGGCCGCGGCGATTTCGGCGCTGAGGGTCTCCACCTGCTGGCCCAGCGTGTCAGCCCGGGCCGCGGAAGCGGCCAGGCTCTGGGTCTGAGTGGCGAGCCCGGTCAGCCGGCTCTCGGCATCCCCAAGCAGTCGCAGCAGGTCGGCGATCCGCTGGGCCAGTCCCTCGGCGGTCCGCTCTTCCAGGGTGGCTCGCTCGGTGCCGCGGTCCAGCGCTTCCTTCATGGCGTTGAGGCTGCGCTCGGCTCCGGTCTGCCCCGAGGCCAGCTGCTCCAGGCGCTGGGCCAGGCTCCGGGTCTGGTCCAGCAGGGTATGCTGGGTGTCCCCCGCCCGATCCACCTCGCTCTGCAGCTCGGTCAGCCGCCGAATGTAGTCCTCCTGCCGCTCCAGCCCGCTATCCGCCTGCCGCATGACGTTGTTGAGGTGTTCCAGTTTGCTGGTCGCCCGGTCGATGGTATCCCGCTGCTGATCCAGCAGGGCCACCTTGTGGCTGAGCTGGTCGGCCAGGGCCTTGGTGGCGGCCAGCTGCCGTTTGGTGTGGGCCACGCCTTCGCCGACCGGGGTCAGGTCGGCCACCAGCTGCTCCACGCCGGAGATCCGGGTCTCGGTCTCCGAGACCGAGGTGTTGATCCGGGCCCACTCGGCCCCGATCGCCTCGAGCCGCGCCATGACCGACTGACTGTGGGCCATGGCGCTGTCGTGGTACTCGCGCAGCCGGGTCAGCTGGCTCCGGTGGGTGTCGGTGTCCTCCTGCAGGGCGGCCATCTGGGCCTTGATCTCATGCATCGGGCTCTCCAGGGCCAGCACCTCGCTGAACCCGGCCTTGACCCGATCCACGGCAGCTACCGCCTCCGTCAGGGCGCCGACCTCGGCACGGATGGCATCCAGCCGGGCGGCCGAATCGCCGATATGGGCCTCCAGCCGCTGATGGCCCCCAAGCAGAGCCGCCAGCTGGCCGGCCAGGGGCTCCACCCCCTCGAGTTGCCGTTCGATGGAGCTCACCCGCTCGCCAATCGAACCCAGGCGCTGCAAATGGCCAACCGCACGGTCGGCGTTCTGTACCAGCTCTTCGAGACTCGAGCGCTGGGCTTCCAGCCGCTCCACCAGGCGCTGCAGTTCGGCGAGGTCCTCCGCGGACCCGTTCCGGCGAAAGTTCTGGAGAAAAGTGCCCATCTGGAGCGCCCTCGAAGGCGGTGGGGATCGATAACCTTGACGGCCGTCCGTCTCGACGTCGACGGTCCATGGCAGCGCATCAATCTGTGGACTATTCCTAGAGGTGCAAGGATGAGGCCGCTCACAATGCGGTGTCATTCGTGTTTGGTAAACTATTATTATTCAATGACTTACATGTATGCCACTGGGCACATTCACAATGCAGATGCAAGGCCTTCGACTGCAAAGAAGCTGATTGTACCCAGTGACGCGGGAGTATGCTGGAAGGTCAAACTGGGATGTAACTGGAAAGAAATCAGTCGATTGGAACGGCCTGATGCGGAAGGCTGCTCAGGACCACCGGCCAGCACGAACCCCAGCTGGTCACTGGGGCGATGTCGGGAGTGGCTGATGGGCTGGAGAGGCGCCGGCCGGAATCGAACCGGCGATGGAGGTTTTGCAGACCTCTGCCTTACCACTTGGCTACGGCGCCCTGGGGAGCGGGGAACTTACGAGGCGGATCCCCGGACCGGAACCCCGAGGACCGAGGAGCGCGGGGCACCGGTCCAGGGCGAGGGGGGGGCAGAGGCGGGGAGTCGGCTAGATCCATGACCGCCTACGTTAGCCGACGTTCGGGTGCGCCCGCACCCCTGAGGGCCCGAGCCGGTCACTTCACCACGATGTTGAGCAGCCGGTTGGGGACGTGGATGACCTTCACAATCTCCTTGCCGTCGACAAACTTCGCGATCTGCGGCTCGGCCAGGGCCAGCTTCCGAGCGGTTTCGGTGTCGGCATCGCGAACCGTCCGGATCTTCCCCCGGGTCTTGCCGTTCACCTGCACCGGCAACTCGACCGCATCGGAGACGGTCTGACTCTCGTCCCAGGTCGGCCAGCCAGCATCGAACACGCTGCTGGTGTGCCCCAGCCGCTCCCAGCATTCCTCGGCGAAATGGGGCGCGAAGGGGGAGAGCATGACCACCAGGTCCTGGATCATGGCCCGATCCCGGCAGCCCGCCTCCTTCATATGGTTGACCAGTTCCATCAGGGCGGCGATGGCGGTGTTGTAGCGGAGCTGATCGAGGTCCTCGGCGCACTTCTTCCGGGTGGCATGCCAGCGCACCACGAGGTCCTGACTCAGTGGACCATCGGCCACGGCGTCGCCCACCAGGACCCATACCCGGTCGAGGAACCGGCGGGGCCCGTTGATCCCGGCTTCCCGGAAATCGCCCCCTTCCTGCATGGGGCCGAGGAACATCAGGTACATGCGGAAGGTGTCGGCTCCCCATTGGGCGATGTAGTCGTCGGGGTTGACCACGTTGCCCTTGGTCTTCGACATCTTGGCCCCGTCCTTGATGATCAGCCCATGAGCCCGGAACCGGGTGAACGGTTCCTCGAACTCGAGATGACCCAGATCCTTCAGGACCATGGCCAGGAATCGGGAGTAGAGCAGGTGCAGCACCGCGTGCTCGTTGCCGCCGATGTAGGTGGTCACCGGGCACCAGGTCCGGGTCCGGGCCGGGTCGAAGGGCCGGTCGTTGAACTCGGAGCTGGGGTAGCGCAGGTAGTACCACGCCGAGTCGAGGAAGGTGTCCGAGACATCGGTCTCGCGCCGACCCCGCGTGCCGCAGCTGGGGCAGGCCACGTAGTACCACTCCTCATGCCGGGCCAGGGGGGATACGCCCGAGTCGTCGGGACGGAAGTCCTCGATCGGCGGCAACAGCACGGGCAGGTCCTGTTCCGGAACCGGTACCGGACCGCAGGCGTCACAGTAGATGATCGGGATCGGGGGGCCCCAGTAGCGCTGCCGGGAGATGCACCAGTCATGCAGCCGGTACTGGACTACGCCAATTCCCTGCTTCCGTGAGGTCAGCCACTCCGTGATGGCGCGTTTGCCGGCCTCGGCCTCCATGCCATCGAACCGATCCGAGTTCACCAGCCGGTACCCGTGGGTCTCGGTCTCCGGTGCCGCGAGCGGGGCGGACGGGGACTGGCCTGCCCCAGCCAGGACCCGGACAATGTCGAGCCCGTACCGCTTCGCGAAGGCGAAGTCGCGTTCATCGTGGCCCGGCACCGCCATGATGGCGCCGGTCCCGTATTCCATCAGCACATAGTCCGCGATCCAGACCGGGATCGGCCTTCCGGTCGCGGGATTGATGGCGTGGGCCCCGAGGAACACCCCGGTCTTGGCCTTGTCGCCCACCTTGCGTGAGACCAGGTCCTGGGCCGCCGCGGCCTGAGCGTAGGCGTCCACCGCGGCCTTGCGGTCGGGGGCGGTGAGCTGGGGCACCAGCGGATGCTCCGGGGCCAGCACCATGAATGTGGCCCCGAACAGGGTGTCGGGCCGGGTGGTGAACACCGAGATGGTCTCGGTGGCCTGTGATAAGGGCGACCCATCGAGTCGCCCCTGCGGGGGCCCCACCTCAAACCGGATCTCCGCACCATCCGACCGGCCCAGCCAGTTGCGCTGCGCCGTCAGGGTCGTCTCGGACCAGTCGATGTGGTCCAGGTTCCGCAGCAGCCGCTCGGCGTAGTCGGTGATCCGGAAAAACCACTGCTCCAGGAAGCGCTGCTCCACCACGGCGCCGCAGCGTTCGCAGGCCCCGCCCTCCACCTGCTCGTTGGCGAGGACCGTCTTGCAATTGGGACACCAGTTGACGGCCGCCTGCTTCTTATAGGCCTTGCCGGCCCGAAACAGCTGCAGGAACAGCCACTGGGTCCACTTGTAGTAGTCGGGATCCGTGGTGCTGAGCGCGTGGCGCCAGTCGAACATGCCGCCGATCCGCTCCAGCTGCCGCCGGAAGTTGGCGATGTTCCGGGGGATCAGCTGGGCCGGGTGGGTGCCGACCTTGATCGCGTAGTTCTCGCTGTGGATGCCAAAGGCATCGAACCCGATCGGCTCGAAGACATCGTGCCCCTGCAATCGCTTGAAGCGGCCGTAGACATCGCTGCCGGTGAACGCGAACATGTTCCCCACATGGAGTCCCTCAGCCGAGGGATACGGGAACATCATCAGGTTATAGAAAGGCTTCCGGGGCCGATCCAGATCGGGCTGGTTGGTGCCTCGCTCCGCCCAGCGGGTCTGCCACTTGGCTTCGACCTGCTGGGGATCGTACGTGGTGGTCATAGGGGCAGGAATCTAGGCCCGGGGGTAGGGCGGGAGCTATAGCTCCCGCCCTACCCTCGGGCCTGGATTCCCCATTGCCCGGGCCCACGCGACCGCTCTAGCTTCCCTGAGCGCATTCTTCCTCCCGGGGCCCATGGCCAGCAGTCGACGCATCTTTGTCCGCAAACTGTATTTGGGAGCGTTCGTCCTGGTGACGGCGCTGGGCGCCACGCTGGTCGCCCCGCTGTGGTACCTCTACGGCCAGGACCAGGGAGACGCAGCCTTCGAGCAGGCACTGCTGATCGGCGTCGTCAGCTTCCTGCTGCTCGGTGGCCTGGTAGCCGTGTCCGCGATTGGATGGGCCCGCCGGAACGTGCTTCGGCCCCTGGGGAACACCGTAGGGGTCGCTGACCGGGTGGCCCGGGGTGACCTCTCGGTGGCCGTCACGCCGGTTGGTTCCGCGCGGGCCGACATCCTGACCTACGCGGTGGGCACGATGTTGCGGGAGTTGCGGAGCCTGGTGAGCGCCATCCGGGGCAGCGCCCAGGAAGCGGCCTCGATGGCCCAGCAGATCTCGTCCTCCACCGAGCAGATGAGCGCCTCCACTCAGGAGGTGAGCGGGACCTGCAACGAACTGACCGAGCGGGCCACCCGGCAGGCTGCGTTGGTCCGCTCGGCCGCGGACGATGCGGGGCGGATCCTGGCGATCGCCGAGGCCCTGGCCGCGAGCGCGGGAGAGGCGGCGGCCCGCAATGCCGGCCTGGCGCGCCTGGCGCGGGACCATCGGGATGAACTCGACCTGAGCAGCACGGCGCTGCAGCGCCTGGCCGAGGAGATCGAGCGCGGCGCCGAGGAGGCCGCCGCGCTGGCGGTGGCGTCGGTGGAGATCGAGAGATTCGTCACCCAGACCAAGGCGGTGGCGCGCCAGACCCACATGCTGGCGCTCAACGCCGGAATCGAGGCCGCGCGGGCCGGTGAAGGGGGGCGTGGCTTCGCGGTGGTCGCCGAGGAGGTTCGCAAGCTGGCGTCCCAGGCGGCCCAGGCGGCCGCGACCACCAGCGACACGGTTCGCGTGGTGCAGCAGCGGGTGACCACCGCCCGGGAGCGGCTCATACGGTTGGCGCAGGGGGGGCGGGCCGCCCGCCAGACCGCCCATAAGGCCTCCGAGGGCCTGGCGCGGGTGGCCGCGGAAGCCAACCAGACCGATGAATGGAGCCGGCAGATCTCGAAGTCGTCGGGCGAGGTCCGGGAGCTGATCGAGGGCATCGCGGGCCGGATGCGGGAGGTGTCAGGCGGGACCGAGGAGGTCGCGGCCGCGGCTCAGCAGATCGCGGCCAGTGCCCAGGAGCTGTCGGCGTCGACGGAGCAGGTGGCCGGCTCCGCCCATTCGCTGGCGGATACGGCGCAGGGACTGTTTTCCCAGGTGGGCCGCTTCAAGGTGGAGTGAGCAACCCCGCGATTGCGGCAAGCAGCGCTTCGAGATGCGCGGGCTCGTGGTCTCCCATGTGACCGATGGTCAGCTGGCTCCCGGTCAGTCCGGCACCCACCAGCCAGCCGGATGCGTGCAACCGGTCGCGCAGCCCGGATACCTCCGGACCAGCATCGAATTCCAGGACCGTCACGGCGGCTGCCGCCCGCTCGGCCGGCGCGACCAGCCGAACCCATCCGCAGCGTATCGCCCACTGCTCCAGCCGCGCCCGGAAGTCCCGATACCGGGCCCCGCGCCGCTCCAGACCCTCCTCCGCTACGATCCGGGTCAGTTGACGCACCAGCGCCATGGTCAGGGGAGGTGGGCTGGGGAGGAGCTGCTGGCCCCGAGCCAGCGCGTCATGATGGGCCACCAGGTCCAGCCCTACCCCCCGCAGGGCGTCGGCTCGGGCCCGTTCCAGCCAGCGAGGCGAGAGCAGGGCAAAGCTGTGCCCCGGCATCAGGCCGAGGGGGCCTTCGGAGGCACCGCACACGAAGTCGAGACCCCAGGCATCGGACGCGAGCGCCTCGGCGCCCAGACTGTGCCGGGCATCGACGAACAACAGCAGGTCGGGCCGGGTCCGCACCACCGCGGCCAGCTCCGCCAGCGGGGCCCGGATCCCGGTGCCCGACTCGACATGCGCCAGCACGACGGTGTCGACGACGGGCGGAGCCAGGAACCGGGACAGTTGCCCCGGGTCGAGAGTTCGACCCGGGGCGACCGCGGCCCGGATCACGTCGCGGCCGAGGGCCTCACAGGTCCGGGCCAGTTCCTCGCCATCGGGGCCGCTGACCAGCACCAGGGCACGCTGCCGAATGGTCCCGTGGAGGGCCATCTCCCGCAACAGGCGGAACGGCGCCGGCAGGGTCAGCACCAGCTGGCGGGTACCGAATAGCGCCTGCAGGTGAGGCAAGACCGCGGTCAAGGCCTGGTCCGCCAGTTCGGGGCTGGTCCCCGCGGCCTCGACCAGGGCCGCGCGCACACTGGGGTGCACTTCGGCGAGCGCCGGGTCGAACCGGTGTCCGAAGTCGGTCACGGCTCAGGACCGAAACGCTCAGTCTTGAGCGCGGCGAGAGTGCGGCGAATGTGGCGGAGACCCCGCTGGTGGGGATACCGATCCAGCAGCCGGCGGATTTCCCGCATGGCATGGCCGGGATCATCGAGGCCGTGCTCGTACACACCGGCAAGCGCCAGGCCGATCCGGATGTCGGCTGCCGTTCCCAGCCGCTGGCGTTCGCGGAACTCCTCCAGCTCGATCCGGGCCTGGGTGGGCACCCGGAGCGGGCCCGCCAGCAGGGCAGCCCGCCGGACCATCGCCTCGGGGTCTCCCTGCTCGGCAAGCTGCCGGTACGCCGCCGCCGCCGTGTCGAGCTCGTTGCGGGCCACCCTCCCCTCGATGAGCGAGTAGCTGCCCCCCAGCGGAGCCAGCCCGATATTCTGGACCGCCTCGGAGGCAAAGTCGATCAGGGGATCGAGCAGGCCATCGAGGACGGCATGGACCAAGCCGTAGATCGACCACAGGGCGCTCACAAACAGCAGGGCTCGAGGCGCAATCCCGCTGAGCCACAAACCCACGGCTAGCGGTGTTCCCAGTAGCAGCAGGAACCGGGCAAAGTACCGGATCAGATCGAACGGATCCGATTGGGAGTCGGCGGGCGAAGGTGGTGACATGTCGGAGTGGCGGAACTTAGGAGTGGCGCCCGCCGGCCGGCAAGTTGACAGACGGCTTCAGCCAGGCCTAAATCCTCTACCCCGCCACCCTTGCTCCGGAGTGGTCCGTGCCTGCATCCCTGTCCCGCCGCCATTTCCTCGGCGCCACCGGCGTGGCCCTGGCCGCCGGTGCCGCGACCCCGTTTCGAGTTCGGGCGGCCGCCGCACCCGCCATCATCCTGCGGCCGCCCAGCCGTCCCATGGCGGTGGGGTCACGCAACGCGGAGCGGGCCATCCAGCGGGCCATGCAGCTGGTGGCGGGCGGGACCGATACGCTGGACGCGGCCGTGGAAGGCGTGAAGATCCAGGAGCTGGACCCCAATGACACCTCGGTCGGCTACGGTGGCCTGCCCAATGAGGAGGGCGTGGTCCAGCTGGACGCCTCCTGCATGCACGGGCCGACCCGGCGGGCCGGCGCAGTCGGCGCCCTGGAGGGCATCAAGACCCCGAGTGAGGTGGCCAAACTGGTCCTCAAGTACACCAACCACATCATGCTGGTCGGCGCCGGGGCGAAGCGCTTCGCGCTTTCCTACGGCTTCACGGAGGAAGACCTGCTGACCCCGGAGTCGCGGACCCGGTGGCTCCGTTGGCGGGCCAACCGGGGCCACGAGGATGACTGGCTTGACGTGGCGAATGACGACCCCATCCTGCCCCGGCCGACCGGCACCATCAACCTCAACCTGATCAACGCCCAGGGCGAGATCTCCTCGGTGACCTCGACCAGCGGGCTGGCCTGGAAGCTCCCCGGTCGGGTGGGTGACAGCGCCATCGTCGGCGCGGGCCAGTATACCGACAACGAGATCGGCGCCGCCGGCTCCACCGGACGGGGCGAGAGCAACATCATGGTCTCTGGCGGGTTCCTGACTGTGCAGCACATGCGCCGCGGCCTCAAGCCGACTGACGCCGCCCTGGAGACCCTGCGCCTGGCCGTGGCGATGTCCGCGGACCGACTGCTGCGCCCCGACGGCCGGCCGACGTTCGACCTGACCTTCTATGCGGTGAACAAGAAGGGCGAGGCCGGCGCGGCTTCGCTCTACCCCGCGCACTATGCCACCTTTGACGGGAATGATGCCGCGGTGAAGGATACCGCGTACCTGTTCCAGCGGGGCTGAACGATGTCCCACTTCCCCACGCCGGGTCGGGCCCGATGCTGGCGGCGCGGCTGGCCATTGGCCCTCGCGTTGATCGCGGGCCTCACCGGCCGGGCCGCGGCCCAGGACGAGGCCGTCCCCTGGAAGGACAGCTTCTATCCGTACTTCCCTTCCCTGGGGAACAACTTTCCGCTCATCGCGATCCACTTCGAGGAGCGGAAGGCCGCCGACTACTTCGCACGCACCCCCTACGCCGGGCTGATTTCACTGGACCTTGGCACCGGTTTCACCGGCGCCCGCATGGCGGTGGCCCGGCTGCACACCCCGCTGCTGGTGCCGCACTGGCGCCTGGCGGCGTCGCTGGGGACCACCCGGGAGTCACGGCTGGGCTACTACGGGCTCGGGAACACGACCGAGTTCAACGAGAACCTGGTCACCGAGTCCCAGCCGCATTACTACGAAGCTCGACGCACTCGCTATTTCGGAAACCTGGAGCTGTCGCGGCAGCTGGTGGGGCCGCTGTTCCTGAGCGCCGCGGGCGGCATCGAACACAGCAACTTCGGCGATCTCAGTGGTCCGTCGCTGTTTCGGACCGATTTCGGCACCGCCGACCTGACCGCTGACGACGTGCGGGGCCGGATCGGACTGGTCCTCGACTGGCGCGACAACGAGTTCAATACCGCCAACGGCATCTTCCTTCAGGCTTCCTACGGCGGCGGGACCGGCGGGGACCATTACTCCCGGACCAGTGCAGACGTGCGGGCCTACCTGTCGCCCAGGGAGGGCACCGTCCTCGCGGCGCGGGTGCTGGGCTCCTCCATGTCCAGCTCCGCCTCGCTCAGCACCCGGTTCGAGGTTCCCCTGTGGGAAAACGAGACCAGCGTGCTGGGCGGAACGACCTCCCACCGCGGTCTGGCCTTCCAGCGACTCGCGGGACGGGGCGTCCTGGTAGCCAGCGCCGAGGTCCGGTACGACCTCCTCAACCTGGGGGACTTCGGCGCCTTCACGCTGCTGGGTTTCTTCGACGCCGGGCGGGTATTCGAGGAGGAGAGCTTCGAGCTGACCACCCGGGACATGAAGGCCGGCGGTGGAGGCGGGCTGGCCATCAGGATCATGCGGATGACGATCTGGACCTTCAACTTCGGCACCGGGCCCGACGGGTTCCAGTTCAGCGCCGGAACCGGCTGGGCATATTAGCCGGGTGGTGATGGTGGTAAGGGGGCGACCCGTAGGGTCGCCCCTACTGGGCGTACCAGGCGCGGATGGCAGGGACGACCCGTGGGGCGACCCTGCTACCGCGCCGGCGCCCCGCCGATCGCCTCAAGCACCTCGCGGATCGTGGAGGCACCCCGGTCCCGGGCGTACCAGCGCCGGACCTCCCGGTGGCGCTCCTCATTGGACAGCCGGTCCTTGTTGGCCATGACCCAGGCCTGCAGTTCGCGGGGCCGAGGCCCCCAATGACCGAGCTCGTAAAATCCCTCATCCAGCGCGATGACAATCGGAATGGAGCGGGCGACCCCGCTCAGGTAGCGGTCCATCAGGGCCGGGTGCTCGTCGCGCCGCAGAATCCGGAGCGACCAGAACGGCTGGGACTCGACCCACTTCGCCAGGATCGGCACCGTGGTGGAGGCGTCGCCACACCAGTCCTCCGCGATCACCAGCAGGTGCGTTGACCCCGGCAGCTCGACCCGTTGCAGTGGCGGCCGGGCGGTGCGGTAGACCGATTCCCACAGGCCCTGGTGCTGCGGTGCGGTCTCCTGCACGAAGCGGTCGAAGGGCAGGGCCTGGTCCCACAGCGCAGCGAAATCCATCCCACCTGCAGGCAAGAGAAGGGCGAAACATAGGCGCGGCCATCGGAGCCTGCCGCGGGCGGTCGGCTTCCGTAGATTGAATCATGACCGGACCCCCGGCTGGACGGAACGGCGCCGCGACCCGGGAGCGACTGCTCCGGGCCGCCATCGAGCTGTACGCCTCCACCGGCTTCCTGCAGACCACCACCCCAGCCCTGGCCGCCCGCGCGGGAATCGCCGAAGGAACGATCTACCGTCACTTCTCCAGCAAAGCGCATCTGCTCAATGAGGCCCATCGGCTGGCCTCGCGGTGGGCCCTCGGGATTCTGAGGCCGCTGGAGCAGGACCGGGTTCGCAAGGCCCCGGAGCGCCTGGGCCTCTTCGCCCGCCAGTTGATCGACCTGGCCATGGCGGACCCGCCGCTGGTGCGCCTGTGGCTGGACAGTTCAGTCCGGCCGTTCCTCGACGAGCAGAGCCGCGGCCTGGCCCGCGAGGCCCGAGACGGGGTCACCCGCCTGATGGCGATCGGGAAGTCGGACGGGCAGGTCCGGGCGGGTCCGGCGGAGTTGTGGGCGGACATCTGGTTGGCGGTTGTGGGCCACATCGCGCAGCGGGTGGCCGTGCGCGAATGGATGCCCGACGGCACCCAGGTCATGCTTGCCCTGGAGGCGGCCTGGGCGGCAGTGCAGCTCCGGGATTGAGGCGGGCGGGCGGTAGATGTGGCAGGGCGGGCGCAAAGGCTCCCGCCCTACCGCCCTTACCGCCCCTGCCGAAGCGCAGCGGTGAACGCCTCCATGCTGGCGAAGCGATCGGTCGCGGCCTTGGCGAGGGCTCGACTGAGGGCCTCATCGACCGCCGCCGGCACGTCGGCCCGGAGCCGCCGCACCGAGGGAACCGGGGCTCGGAGGACCCGGACGACTACCTCTCTGAGCGACGGTGCGGTATATGGTGGGCTGCCGGCGAGCATTTCATACAGGATACATCCCAGGCTGTAGATGTCCGTCCGCTGATCCAGGGCACGGTCCTCGCAGATTTGCTCCGGGCTCATGTAGTAGATGGTCCCCACAACGAGGCCGGTCGCAGTGAGTTTTTGGGAATCCGCCCCGATGGCCCGGGCCAACCCGAAATCGGCGACCAGGGCATGCCCTCCCGCGAGGAGGATATTCTCCGGCTTCAGATCCCGGTGCAGAATCCCGCGGCGGTGCGCGTACTCGAGGGCCGCGGCGATGTCCCGGGTCACGCGCAGCGCCTCGTCGAGGGGTAGCCGTGGCACCTGTTTGAGCCGTTCGTAGAGCGACTCACCCTCGACGTAGGGCATCACGTAGTAGAGCACCCCGCTGGCGTCACC
>CALMOP010000051.1 GCA_937871775.1 uncultured Gemmatimonadota bacterium
CTCAACACCTCGAACACCCCGTCCCCGATATCCAGGATCGAGATGTCGAACGTCCCGCCGCCAAGGTCGAACACCGCGATCTTCTCGCTCTTCTTCTTGTCCAGCCCGTAGGCCAGCGCGGCCGCGGTCGGCTCGTTGATGATCCGGAGCACGTCGAGGCCGGCGATCTTGCCGGCGTCCTTGGTGGCCTGCCGCTGGGAGTCATTGAAATAGGCCGGCACAGTGATGACCGCCTGCTCCACTTTGTGGCCCAGGTAGTCTTCCGCCGTCTGCTTCATTTTCTGCAGGATCATGGCCGAGATCTCGGGCGGGGTGTACTTCTTGGCCGCGATCTCCACCGAGGCTAGGCCGTTGGTGCCCGCCTCGATCTTGTACGGGATCCGGCGAGATTCCTCGGTCACTTCGGGCATCCGCCGGCCCATGAAACGCTTGATGGAGAAGATGGTCTGCTTGGGGTTGGTAACCGCCTGCCGCTTGGCCACCTGACCGACCAGCCGCTCCCCGTCCTTGGTGAAGGCGACCACGGAAGGCGTGGTCCGTCCGCCCTCGGCGTTGGGGATGACGACTGGATCGCCCCCCTCCATCACGGCCACCACTGAGTTCGTAGTGCCGAGGTCGATCCCGATGATCTTTGAGCCCATTGGAGCAAACCCTTTCTTAACCATGAGAGAGGCCAGTCGGAGCGGACCCGGCCGATCACGCGTAAGGCATCATCAGGGGCTTAGGCAAGCCGCATACCCAGAAAACGCGCCGTTTTGGCAGAAACTGGCAGCTGCCTCCAGGGAGTATCCACCCCCGTCAAGCCGGGACGTCGGACGCACACAGGATCTGCGGAAGGCAGGACCGGGCGGCAGGTATCCGTGCGATCTCGCGTTTAGGTTTTGTCCATGTTCCCCATCCGGGATGAGAATCCGACCCTGCATACGCCGGTCACCACGGTCCTGCTCATCGGCCTGAATGTCGCCGCCTGGGTGTTGCTGCAGGGGATGGGGCACGAGCCGGGGCTGTCCCGCTCGGTGTGTGAGTTGGGCCTCGTCCCGGGCGATTTCCTGGCGCGGCTCCCCGAGGGGTTCCAGATTCCGCTGAACGACGGCATGGCGTGCATCATCACGGCGGGCCGTGCCTGGTACGCGCCGCTGACCTCGATGTTCATGCATGGCAACTGGCTGCATCTCCTCGGCAACATGTGGTTCCTGTGGATCTTCGGGAACAACGTCGAGGACGTGATGGGGCGGGGACGCTTCTTCCTCTTCTATCTGCTGTGCGGGCTGGCCGCCGTCGCGGCCCAGATTGCGGCGAACCCCGACTCGGCCGTTCCGATGGTCGGTGCCTCCGGTGCCATCGGCGGAGTGATGGGGGCCTATACCCTGCTGTTCCCGCGAGCCCGCATTCACACCTTCGTCTTCCTCTTCTTTGTCGATGTTCCCGCGTTGTTCATGCTGGGCTACTGGTTCCTGCTCCAGCTGGCGGGCGGCGCGATGACGATGGATGGTGGGGGAGTGGCCTTCTGGGCGCACGTCGGCGGATTTCTGGCCGGTCTGCTCCTGGTTCCTGTGTTCCGGGACCGGGACCTGTACGCGGCCCACCGCCGGATGGCCCGCTTCGCGTGAGCCGGGACCCTTCAACCTCCCTTCCCTGGCTGGCGCCGTTCATTCAGGACGGCCTGGCCGCGCGGGTCGATCACACCTGCCTCAGGCCCGAGGCCACCGACGCAGATATCGGGGCCCTCTGCCGGCAGGCTCTCGACCACGGGTTCGGTACGGTCTGTGTGAACGGCCAATGGGTCAGCACTGCCTCGTGCCGGCTCCACGGCAGCCCGGTCCGGGTGGCCGCAGTCGTGGGCTTCCCGCTGGGGGCTTCCGGCCCTGCGGCGAAAGTGGCGGAGACCCGGCTGGCAGTGACCGATGGCGCCGGTGAGATCGACGTGGTCGCCGCCTTGGGATGGATCCGCTCCCGCCGCTGGGACCTGGTGCGCGATGAAATCGCAGGGGTCGTGGAGGCGGCCGCGGGTCGCCTGGTCAAGGTGATCCTCGAAACGGCGGCGCTTTCGCCCGAGGAGATTCAGCGGAGCTGTGAGGCGGTGCTGGCGGGTGGAGCGGGGATGCTCAAGACGTCGACCGGATTCCACCCGGCCGGGGGAGCGACTCCGGAGGCTGTCCGTTTGCTCCGCCGCTCGGTCGCGGATCGGGCCGGGGTCAAGGCGTCCGGTGGGATCCGGACAATGGCCGCCGCGGTGGAGTTGCTTCGGTCGGGCGCTGACCGTATCGGGACCTCGTCCGCCGTCGAGTGGGGCCTGGCTGTCGGGTCTCCGGCGCTCGGGGAGCTGCTCCGGTAGCGTAACGGGCTGGCTACACCGCGGGCTCGATCACGACCTTTCGGGCGACCACCCGGGTCAGCACGTCGGCCTGTTCGGTCGCCCCCCAGCATTCCAGCGCGAGATCCGCCTCGGAGAACCGGGGTACGGCGCGGATGGTGACCCGCGTGGGGCAGACCTCCAGGGCAACCTTTTCGACGCTCGCGGTGTGGCCCCGGTCCAGGCCTTCCGCGATCCGCAGAATCCCCGCCAGCCGACGGATGATGGCCTGATCCTCACGGGGCATGCCGCGAAACACCCGATGCTTCTTTCGCGGGCCCCGGCGGCGGTGATACCGGCTGATCAGGGCCACCAGCTGGCGCTCACGCGGGCTAAACGGCAGTCGCTCGCCATGCATGATCAACTGGTAGCTGTGCTTGTGATGGGCGCGGTAGCTCACCAGCTGCCCCACATCGTGCAGCAGGGCCGCGGCTTCGAGCAGGGCCCGTTCCTCGGCCCCCGGGTCGAGCACATCCACCAGGAGATCAAAGAGGTTGAGCGCCAGCAGCCGGACGTGCTCGACATGGCGCCGATCGGAGTGACAGCGTTCGGCGAACTCCCGGATCAGTCGCAGCGGTTCCACCGCCGCGGGAGAGGCGTCGGCGCCGGCCATCTCCAGCAGCAGGCCCTCCCGCAGGCCGAAGGCGCTGATCTTCACCTCGCGCGCCTCGATCCGCTCCAGCAGCTCCGCGGTGACCGCGAGGCCGGCCACGATGATGTCGGCCCGCTGGGGATTGAGTCCCTCCACCTGGGCCCGCTTCTCCGGACTCAGGCTGGCCAGCCAGTCCAGCAGATGTTCGACTTCGGCGATGCTGACGGTCGTCCCGTGCACCGGGTCGGCGGGAGAGAGGCCTCGTCGGGCCGCCACCATTCGCCCGAGGTTGGTGAAGGATCCCCCGGAGCCGATCAGGGTGCCGGCAGTCCAGTCGCGCATCGGCAGCTTGCGCCGGAATTGTCGCCGGGCGTACTCGCGGAGTTTGCGAACCGCCACGCGCTGCTCCGGCTTGCCGCCAAGGTGGAGCTCGGTGAGCCGTACCGCGCCGAAGGGCAGGGAGAGGGTGTGCTCGATCAGCCCGTCCACCGCGCTGATCAGCTCCAGGCTGCCACCCCCGATGTCGGCCACCACGGTCCGCCCGCCCTCCAGGGGAAAGTGGTGAGCCACCGACCGGTACGAGAGGGCGGCCTCGGTACCGGCGTCGATGATCCGGAGTCCGAGTCCGGTGTCGGCTCGGACCCGGGCCACGAACGCCTCCCCGTTGGTCGCTTCCCGCACCGCGGCGGTGGCCACGGCGGCGATCCGGGTCACGCCCCGCCGCTCGCACACCCCCTGCATCCGGGTGAGCGCCTCCAGGGCGCGGTCCATGGCGGCCGGGTCGAGTCGCCCGGTCTGGGCGACCCCCGCGGCCAGCCGGGGTTGCTCCTTGATCTCGTCGATCACGCTCAGGCCGGAGTGGGGCCCGTATTCGGCCACCAGCAGACGGATCGAGTTGGAGCCGACATCAATCGCGGCCAGTCGCTCGCGGCGCTCCGGCAGGGGCACGACGGTCATGCGGGCTTCACCTTCCCGGTGGTGCCCGAGTTCCGGGGTTCGCCCCGGTCCTCGGCGTGGTGCTTGATCGATTTCCCCTCGACCAGGAAAACTACGTCCTCGGCGACGTTGGTCGCCAGATCCGCCACCCGCTCCAGGTTGCGGCTCACCAGGAACAGCTCCATGCCGGCGCCGATCATGTGCGGATCCTCCATCATATGGGTGAGCAGGATCCGGAACACCGAGCGATGCAGGGCGTCCACCTTGTCGTCGCGGAGACAGATCTGGCGGGCCTCGGTCGCGTCACCGCGGATGAAGGCCTCCAGCGCGTCGGAGAGCATGTCCCGGGCCAGCCGGGCCATCTCGACGATCTCCGGTTCCGGGGCGATGGGCCGGGCCTGCGCCAGCCGCGCGGCGGACTGCGCGATGTTCACGGCGTGATCACCGACCCGTTCGAGATCGTTGGCGATCTTGAGTGCCGAGGTGAGCATGCGAAGGTCTCGCGCCATGGGCTGCTGCAGGGCCAGCAGATTGATGCAGGTTTCCTCGATCTCCATCTCCATCCCGTCGATGATCCGATCATTGCGGATGACGATCTCGGCCTTGCCACTGTCCCGCTCCAGCAGGGCCTCGACCGCCAGGCCCAGGGCCGCTTCGGCCTCACCGGACATGGTGAGGAGCCGGACCTTCACGTCGTTCAGCTCGTCGTGAAAGTGGCGATGCATGTCGGTGTTCATCCGAATCTCCCGGTGATGTATGCCTCGGTGCGTTCCTGGGCCGGGGCGGTGAAAACCCGCTCGGTGTCTCCGAACTCGATCAGCTCGCCTCGGTCGAAGAAGGCGGTCCAGTCGCTCACCCGGGCGGCCTGCTGCATGTTGTGGGTGACGATGACGATGGTGTAGTCCCGCTTCAACTCGACTAGCAGTTCCTCGATCTTCTGGGTCGCGATCGGGTCCAGCGCCGAGCACGGTTCGTCCATGAGCAGCACCTCAGGCTGGTTCCCCAGGGCCCGGGCCAGGCACAGGCGCTGCTGCTGGCCGCCGGAGAGGCTGGTGCCGGGCTCGTCCAGCCGGTCCTTGACCTCGTCCCACAGGGCAGCCTGGCGCAGGCTTCGCTCGACCAGCTCGGGCAGGTCGCGCTGGCTCACCAGCCGGTTGAGCGCGGGGCCGTAGGCGACGTTGTCGTAAATGGACTTGGGAAAGGGATTGGGCCGCTGAAACACCATACCCACGCGCTGCCGCAGGGAGACCAGATCCATGCTGCGGCTGAGCACTGAGGTAGTGCCCAGCAACAGGTCACCCTCGTACCGTGCCGTCGGGATCAGGTCGTGCAGCCGGTTCACGGAACGCAGGAAGGTCGACTTGCCGCATCCGGAGGGTCCGATGATCGCGGTGACGGCCTTCTCGGGAATCTCGAGGCTGATGTCCCTAAGGGTCAGCTGGTCGCCACCGTAGGAGAACTGGAAGCCCCGGGCGGCGATGGCAGTCCGGGCCGGCCCGCCCGGTGGCGGGCTCCCCCTGCGCCGGGACAATGTGGTCCGGAACACTGGAAAAGCGGCCGAGGAGGCTGGGGCCGAGCGATCTGGGGTCATGGTGGTCATCCGAATCGTCCCGTGATGTAGGCTTCCGTCCGTGCTTCCCTCGGGGTAGTGAAGAGCTGCCGAGTGGCACCGGTTTCGACCATGGTGCCCATGTAGAAGAAGCTGGTGGTGTCGCTGACTCGCGCGGCCTGCTGCAGGTTGTGGGTGACGATCACGATGGTAAACTCGCGCTTCAGCGCGAAGACCAGCTCTTCGATCCGCTGGGTTCCGCCCGGATCCAGGGATGCGGTCGGCTCGTCCAGCAGGATCACCTCCGGCCTGGGCGCGAGGGTGCGGGCGATGCAGAGCCGCTGCTGCTGGCCGCCGGAAAGCGCCAGCGCGCTGCCGCGCAACCGGTCCTTGACCTCATCCCACAGCGCCGCCTGCTTCAGCGAATGTTCCACCACGCCATCGAGCTCGGAGCGCCCCGGCCGGCCGTTCACCCGCAGCCCCGCCGCCACGTTGTCATACACGGACATCGTGGGGAAGGGTGTCGGTTTCTGGAACACCATGCCTATGCGGCGACGCAGCTGCATCGGACTGACCCGGCTGGCGTAGATGTCCTCGCCGTCCAGCAGCACCCGGCCGGTGATCCAGCCTTCCTCCGACAGCTCGTGCATCCGGTTCAGGGTGCGGAGAAAGGTCGACTTGCCGCACCCCGACGGGCCGATCAGGGCGTTGACGGTGTTCGCCTGAAATGTGATGGACACGTCCTTGACTGCGGTGAACTTGCCGTACATCGCCGTGAGTCGGGCCGTCGCCAGCCGCACCGTCTCAGCCATTCAGGGTGAACCGCCGTCCGGTCGCCAGCCGCGCGAGCAGACTCAGGGTCAGCACCACCAGGATCAGCACCAGCGCGGCCGCCCAGGCGAACCGATGCCACTCCTCGTAGGGGCCAGTCGCGTACTGGTACACGGTGAGCGGCAGCGCCGCCATCGGCTGGGTGATATCCAGTGAGAAGTACTGGCTGCCCAATGCCGTCAACAGGAGAGGCGCAGTTTCTCCCGCGATCCGCGCGATCGAGAGCAGGCTGCCGGTCACGATGCCGGGCAGCGCCGTGCGGAGCACTATGGCCAGGCTGGTCCGCCATCTCGGATACCCCAGGGCCAGGGCTGCTTCCCGAAGCGAGTGTGGCACCAGCCGAATCAGCTCCTCGGTGGTGCGCATGACCATGGGGATCATGAGCATCGCCAGGGCACAGCTGCCGGCCAGACCGGAAAAGTGCCTTACCCGGGCCACGATGAGGGTCCAGGCGAATACTCCCACGACGATGGATGGCGTGCCATTCATGACGTCCGCGAGGAACCGGGTCAGCTTCGCCAGCCGGGCTCCCGGGTATTCAGCGCAATAGATACCGGCTCCGACCCCGACCGGAACGCCCACCAGACTCGCCGTGCCGACGATGAGCAGGGTGCCGACGATCGCGTTGGCCACCCCGCCGCCGGTCTCTCCGGCAGGGACCGGCACCCGGGTGAAGAAGGCGATCGAGAGGCTGCCCGCTCCCTTGATGACCAGGTTCAGCAGGATGAAGACCAGGGGCAGGACCGCCACGATCACGGCGAGGATCATGAGGCCCACCATGCCGTTGCTGACCCAGCGCCGCAGGACGCGTCGGTTCACAGACCCTTGCCTCCGCCGGAGCCACGGGCGACCCGCCAGATCAGCAGCCGCGCCAGGGCATTGACCAGGACCGTGACCAGGAACAGCAGGAAGGCGACGTAGGCCAGGGCGCTGAAGTGCAGATCGGTCGCGGCCTCGGAGAACTCGTTGGCGATCACGGCCGCCATGGTGTAACCGGGTGCGAACAGGGAGGCGGAGATGGCGTTGCGGTTCCCGATCAGCATCGTCACCGCCATGGTCTCGCCCAGCGCCCGACCCAGGCCGAGGATGATGGCGCCGAGGATGCCCGACCGGGCGTAGGGGATGATGGCCGACATCACCGCCTCCCACCGGGTCGCGCCCAGGGCGAGCGCGGCCTCGCGCTGACTTCCCGGGACCGCGATCAGGACCTCCCGCGCCACCGACATGATGAATGGCATGATCATGATGGCCAGGATGATGCTCGCCGACAGCATCGACGGCCCGTAGATCGGCCCCTGAAAGAAGGGCAGGAATCCCAGCCCCGACCGGAGCACCGGAAACACGAACTTCTTGAGGATCGGGATCAGGACGTAGATGCCCCACAGGCCGTAGACCACACTGGGGATCGCGGCGAGCAACTCGATCAGGAACGCGATCGGCTGGCGCAGGACTCGCGGGGCGAACTCAGTGATGTAGATCGCCACGCCCAGGGAGAGTGGCACCGCGATCAGCAGGGCCAGGAACGAGGACAGGAGCGTCCCCGCAATGAGTGGGAAGGCACCGAACTCCTCGGCTACCGGGTCCCAGGTGCTCCCGGTGACGAAGCCGAGTCCGTAGCGCGAGATCGCGAGCCTGGCCCCCGAGTGCAGCTCCAGCAGCAGGAACAGCAACAGGATGGGGATCGCGAGCGCCGCAATGGTCAGGGCGACCCGGAACATCCGGTCTCCCGCCCGGGAACCCTCCAGACCCCGGGCGGTGCTGGTACCTGGAAGGGATGGTGCGGCCATGGCGGGCAGTGTACCGGGCCCTCCCCCGTGGGCGGTCACGTTGATGTAACGGACCTGTCACGCCGGGGTGGAAATGACAGGCGGCGGGGGAAGACCCCCGCCGCCCGATCCCGACAGCCCAAAGTCGTGTGTCGGGCTACTTCAGGCCCTTGATACGCTCCTGCTCCAGCCTGATCACCTCGGCTGGCAGCGAGGCATACTGCAGCTGGTTCGCCATCTGCTGTGCCTCGTCGGTCAGCATCCAGGACAGAAAGTCCTTCAGCGCCTTGGACTTGGCGGCGTCCTTGAGCTTGGGACGCACCAGCAGCCAGGTAAAGGAAGAGATGGGATAGGAATCCTTGCCGGGTGCGTTGGTGATCGACACCCGGAAGTCGGTGCCCTTGTCGAATTTCGCGCTTGCGGCGGCGGCAGTGACACCGGCCAGCGATGGCACGATGTAGTCCCCTGCAGGGTTCTTCACCTGGGCATACGGGAGCTTGTTGGCGACCGCATAGATCAATTCGACGTATCCGATCGTTCCTTCAGTCTGCTTGACCTCCTGGGTCACCCCCTCGTTGCCCTTGCCGCCGAGTCCGACGGGCCAGTTCACCGAGGTGGCCTTGCCGACCTTGTCCTTCCACTCCGGCGAGACCTTGCTGAGGTAATCGGTGAAGATGTAGGAGGTGCCTGACCCGTCCGACCGGTGCACCACGATCAGGTCCGCGTTGGGAAGCTTCACGCCGGGGTTCAGGGCGGCGAGCCGGGAATCGTTCCACTTGGTGATGCGACCCAGAAAGATGTCGGCGATCGTCGGACCATCCAGCTTGAGCTGAGTGTCACCCAGCGCGGGGACATTCCAGGTCAGGACCACCGCACCCATGACGGTTGGCAGGTGCAGCACTTCCCCCTGCACGGTGGTCATCTGGTCGTTCGACATCGGGCCATCGGAAGCACCGAAGTCCACCGTGCCCTCGGTGTATTGCCGGATGCCGGCGCCGGAGCCGACCGACTGATAGTTGATCTGCACCCCGGTCTTCTGATGATAGGCGTCAAACCACTTGGTGTAGATCGGATTCGGGAACGTGGCCCCGGCTCCAGTCAGGGTGGTCTGGGCTGTCGCGGGCGTGGCGCCGAAGAGCAGCGCCAGGGCGCCCAGCGTCAAGGGGGAGGAAATGCGTCGCATCGATACGGTCTCCAACTTCGAAGGAGTAAGGAACTCAGTAGGTGAACTGGCCCTGGACGTAGGCGGTGCTGCTGGTGGCCTTGAAGCCGTTGGGCTCATTGCCCCCCTGCCGACTTACGTGGTCCAGGTCGACCAGCAGTCGAAAATTTGGAGTGACCTGATAGGAAGCCCCTCCGATAATCCTGGTCAGCCGGTCGTTGGTCGCGGCGCTGGCGGTGTTCGGATCCGTGATGTCGACCCGGGCGAGGATGGCGATGGCGGAGTTGGGAACGTTGTAGACCCCGAAGGCGCTGAGTACCCGACCCTTTGCCACGCTGGTGCTGGCGGCGACGCTGTCCCGGGTCATGGCGTATTCCGCAGCCAGGGTGATCTGCTTCGACTTGTGGGACAGCATGCCGAGGTAGCGCTGGCGCTTGCCGCCCCCGGTCGGCTTGCCGTATTGGGCGTAACCGGTGAGCCGGAGGCCACCGACCTTTCCGGGGAGATCGGTGTTCATCAGCTTGTACGAGGCCCGGGCCATGAGGTCCTTGCGCTGGTCGCCGGGAGCGCCGCTGTAGTTCTCGCCGTTGTAGACCCCCACCTGGGCATTGAACTTCTCGTACCCCCAGTTCCCGTCGACGCCGGCACCGAAGTCCGAGGACGACACGTAGCCGCCCCGCTCCAGGGCCATCTGGCCCTGCATGCGGTAGTCCCACAGCGCCTCTTCCCAGTCGAGCCACGGGGTGTGGATCGCGCCCAGCTTGTAGGTCAGGTGGCTGTCCTCGGGGGTCCAGGCCAGGTAGGCGTATTTGATCCGGATGGCGAGATAGCTGGTGTTCGCCGAGCGGCCGGCCAGGTCCAGAGTGATGCGGGTGGTGAGTCCCTTGGGGAACTTGCCGATCGCGTTCACGTAGGCCCTGGTGACGTCGAAATTGTTCTGATGTCCGTTCAGGACGGTGTCCTTATTCAACTGGTACTGATACTGCACATACCCGACGCCGCCCACCGTGACCGAAGGAGTCTGTGCGCCGAGCGCAACGCTCACAGCTGTGAGGAGCCCCAGGAGGGTGGCGAAGGAACGGAACCTGACTCCCATGACATATTCCCCGAAATTGAGTGGACCTGCTCTGACGCTGCTGAGGGATGTCTCAGCGCGCCGTAACAAAGCCCCGGCGCTGTAACGGGATGACCCGCGCCAGGTAACGACGGGGTAAAGGCACATTGTCCCGCCGTTACCGCGGGCTTGGCCCGACCCGACTGTAGGGATTCTCAAACAGTGCTTCTTCCGACATCGGCAGTGCTGTCGCCAGTGGCCGGGGGGGCGGCGGCGGTGGCAATTCCGCGCCGGTCGCGGCCACCGGCCCCGCCGGCGGGAGCCCCTTCATCCGCATACGGCCGCCGCGGTAAACGCTTCCTCGAGTACGCGCCCTCGGTAGGACGGTGGTGTCGGAGCTCCGAAGTGATGCAACACCGTGGGCGGCACATCCAGGAGGTGAGCAGGCAGGTCGCCACCCCGTCCCGGGACCACGCGACCTCCCAGCAGCAGCAGCGGGATGGCATCATTGAGTGGATGTGGATGGTCATGATCCCGCTCGAGCACTCCGCCTCCGCCGTGATCCGCCGTGATGACGACCAGATGTTCCGGTGAGCTCACCAGCGACATCAGGCCCGCCAGGGACCGATCAATGGCGCCGGCGGCCTGAAGGTACGCCGGCGACATCCAGCCCCAGGCATGCCCCGCCAAGTCGGCATCGTTCAGATACGCCACCACGAAAGCCGGACCCTGCGCCTTGTCCAGAGTGTGCAGGGCGGTGTCCACCAGCCGGGTTGGCTCGCTGGCGCTGGCCTTGAGGCGGGCGACTCCCCCGAGTCGAAGCAGCGCACCGGCGAGCCAGCGTACCGAACCCGGCAATTCTGGAGTAACCACAGTTGTCTCAACGCCATGGCGCCGCAACTCCCCCGGGAGGGGCTGCAGGCCGCGGAACCGCGGCAGGGTCCATCGTGACTGGTTGTCCATGCCATGGACACCTGGGGACACCCCGGTTCCGAGCGAGGTGAGGGCGGCCACCGTCACACTCGGTCGCACGGTGACCGCGGAACCGGCGACCCACCCGAGACCCATCATCCGATGCAGCACCGGTGTGGTGTCGTCGCGGATGGCATCGGGCCGAAGGCCGTCGATGACCACCAGGATGGCGGTGCGCTGTCTGTATTCCACTCCTGATCCCCCGTCTGAGATTGTGCATGGACGCTGTCGGGGTCGTGTCACTTTCCGATGGTCCACGTGTCTCAAGCCCGCGACGACCGGACCGCTGTCGTGCCTCCGTGACCAGTCCGTCACCCATTCGCGATGATGCGCAGGCATGGTATTCCCATGCGAATCCTTTTCTGTACCGACACATTCCTCCCCGAGGTCAACGGGGTTACCACGGTCCTGGCGCAGATGCGGGAGGGCCTGGCTCGGCGTGGGCACCAGGTGCGGATCGCGGCCCCTCGATACCCGACCCCTGCCACGGACGAATCGGGTGTGTGGCGCCTGGGTGCCGTGGCATGCCCGGCCTATCCGCAGGTGCGGCTGTCATGGCCGTGGGGTCGTGGACTTGGAACCCACTTCGACCAGTTCAGTCCGGAACTGGTACACGTCGTGACGGAAGGACCGCTCGGAGTCTTCGGCCGTCACTACGCCCAGCGTCGCGGCCTGCCGCTGGTTTCCTCCTTTCACACCGACTTTCCTCGTTACGCGGTGCGGTACCTGGGTCCGCTCGCGGCCGCCCCGACCTGGGCCTGGCTGCGTCGGTTCCATCAGGCCGCGGTCCTGACCCAGACTCCAAGCGATGTAACCCGCAATGAATTGCTGGTACACGGCATTCCCGGCGCGGTTGTCTGGGGCCGCAGTGTGGACGCGACCTGGTTCCGGCCGGATCGGCGCTCCGAGGGACGGCGGGTTGGGCTGGGTGCCGCGGGCCGGGCGCTGGTCCTGCACGTCGGCCGGCTGGCGGTGGAGAAGGACGTGGATACACTGGTGGCCTCGTTCACGGAGGCTCATCGGCGCCTTGGGGAGCAGGCGGTGTTCTGCGTCGCCGGCGACGGACCCCGCGGGCCCCAGGTGCGGGCGGCGCTGCCATTCGCGCGCCATGTCGGCTTTCTCGATCGCACGACGCTCGCCGATCTGTATGCGGATGCCGATGTCTTCGTGTTCCCCTCGCCTACGGAGACCTGCGGCCTGGTCGCGCTGGAGGCGCTCGCCTCGGGGATTCCGGTGATCGGGGCCAATGCAGGGGGAATACCCGAGAGCCTTCGCGAAGGCCTGACTGGATATCTGATCGGCCCCGGGGACGCCGAGGCTTTTGCGGCGCGCATCGAAGAGCTGGTGCGGGATGGAGACCAGCGCCGGGCGATGGGGGAGGCGGCCCGGGGGTTTGCGGTCGGGCGTGATTGGGCTCGCGAGCTGGATGCGCTGGACGAGACCTACCGCAGGGTGAGGTGGACCACCACGGCGGCGGCCGCGCCCAGCGCCTGTCCCACCACGACGTCCGTGACGTAGTGCACCCGGAGATACACCCGGGAGGCGCCAACACCGAGGGCAACCGTCAGCGCCACGAGGCCGATGAGCGGGTTCTGCAGGAAGGTGGAGGCGGCCAGAGCCATGGCCGCGGCGGAATGCCCCGAGGGGAATGAGAACTGATCCGGCAGGTCCACCAGCGCCGTGAGGCCTGGCAGTCGGGCCGACGGGCGCTGGCGGATCACGGTGCGCTTGAGGAACTGCACGGCCAGGTGGGAAGACAGATTCGCGACCGCGGTCAGGATGCCGAGGTATCGAGTGTCCGGCCAGGACACCAGCAGCAGCGACACACCCACGGTGATCGTGGCGTCGCCCGCATGGGTGAGGGTGCGCAGTCCCAGGTCCATCCAGGGCGGCACGGTCCGCCGCGCCACCGCCACCATCAGTCGACCATCACCCGTGCTCACCCGCTCCAGCATCGATCTCAGGGTCTCCTCCTCCAGGATCTGTGGAGGGAGGATCGCCCGGGAGCGTCACGCTATCGCCCGGAGCTGGTCACGATTCCGTCTCGGATCGATCCGGGAGCCACACCCCGATCTCGGTACCCTGTCCAACGGTGCTGGCGGCCGTAATCCGACCCCCATGGGCCTCCACCAGATGGCGCACGATCGACAGCCCCAGGCCGGTCCCGCCCTCGGCACGAGACCGGTGGGGATCGGCACGATAGAAACGCTCGAAGATCCTGGGCAGGTGCTGGGAGGGGATCCCGCTGCCGGTGTCGCGGACGGCCAGGCTGACGCCTCCGGGCTCCCGGGACGCACGCACCGAGATCCGCCCGCCGGGCGGGGTGTAGCGCAGGGCATTGTCGTAGAGATTGCTGAGGACCTGACGCACCGCTTCGGGGTCGGCCCACACGCTCTCGGCGCCGGCTGTGATCTCGGTACTGAATCCGACACCCTGACGCTCGGCGCGATCGGTGAAGAAGCTCCAGCTCTCGCCGAGGAGGCTCCTGGTGTCGACCTCCTGTGGCTTCGGCTCCCAGCTTCCCGATTCGATCCGGGAGAGGTCGAGCAGGTCGTCGACCAGCCGCTGCATCCGCCGGGCGTTCCCGGCGATGACTTCCAGGAACCGCTGGGTGGTCTCGGCGTCGGGGGAATCGTTGACCAGGGTTTCCGCATATCCGGAGATCGAAGTGAGCGGGGTCTTGAGTTCGTGCGACACGTTGGCCACAAAGTCTCGGCGCACCGTCTCCAGGCGACGCAGGGCGGTCACGTCGTGCATGACCAGGAGCGCGCCCCCTTCCGGCAGCGGTCGTCCGGAGAGCAGGACGTTGCGGCCTTCGAGTTCCAGCTCCCGATCCGGAACGCTCTCGCCGCCCAGCGAGAGATCCACCACCTCCCGGGCCACCTTGGCACGGAATAACTGGGGCAGCGCGGGAAGCGGTTCCCCGGTTTCGTACCCGAGCAGCCGGCGGACCGCGGAGTTGGCGGTGACAATGCGACCGCGACTGTCCGCCGCCACCACTCCGTCCACCATCGCCTCCACCAGGGCGGCACTCTCGGCCCGCTCCTGGCGGAGCAGGCTGAATCGCTCGTCCAGTTGCTGGTGCATGACCCGGAGGGCCTGCACCAGGTCATCGATGTCACTGATGCCAGACCGGGGAAATCGGGGGGAGACTCCCGCCGCGATCAAACGCGCCGAAGCGGTGATCTCGGTCAGGGGGCGGGCGATCGAGCGCCCGGCCACGAACGCGAAGGCCGAGCCCAGCAGCAGGGCCAGCAGGGCGGCCGCGATGATGGCCCGCTGGGCCCGCCGGAAGATCTGCTGCGCCCCGTCCAGCGACGTCGCCACCCGGACCACGCCGGGTCCTCCCCGCACGGCGACGTACAGCATGGGCCGGTGCACCGTCCTGCTCTCCCGCTGGTCGGTCCCTACGCCGCTCAGGAGTGCTGCCTGGACCTCCGGGCGGCCGGCATGGTTCTCGATGCCTGACAGACTCTCCACCGGTGCGTCGCTCTCGGCCACCACCATACCGTCCGGGCGGATGAGGGTGATCCGGAGTCCGGTGCCCCGGGCGATCTCACGGACCGCCACCGGCCAGGCGGCGGAGTCCGCCGGCAGGGTGCGGGCAAGCAGCCGGGCGTCCCGCTCGAGGGCGCGCCGAATGTCGGCCTCGAGGTCCCGCCGCAGCGTGACATCGGCCGCCAGTGCCAGGGTGATGATCGCCACGACGCTGACCCCCAGGGTGCCAAGCACCAGCCGCCTGGCGAAGGTCATGGGCGACGAGCCCCCTTCTCGGCCGACTTGAATCGGTACCCGAAGCCCCGTACCGTCTCGATCAGGTCGCCGGCGGCACCCAGCTTGGAGCGGAGCCGCTGGACGTGCATGTCGACCGTCCGGGTCTGGATGTCCGGCTGCGCTTCCCAGACCGTTTCCAGCAGCTGGGGTCGGGTCTGCACCCGGCCCCGCCGCTCGAGCAGCGTGACCAGCAGCTTGTATTCGGTGGCGGTGAGCTCAATTTCCGTACCCCCGACCGCGACCCGGTGTGCCGCGCGGTCGATGACGATACTCCCCGCAGACAGCGTGGACCCGCCGGCGACGGCCGGAGCGGCGAGGCGTCGGAGCAGGGCCTTCACTCGAAGGGCCAGCTCGGCGGGGGAAAACGGCTTGGTGAGATAGTCGTCGGCACCGAGCGAGAGTCCCCGGATGCGATCGGGCTCTTCGCGCCGGGCGGTCAGCAGGATCACTCCCACGTCCCGAGTCTCCTCGAGCCGCCGCAACTCGGCCAGGACGTCGTAGCCGGAGACCCCGGGCAACATCACGTCCAGTATGATGATGTCGGGTCGCTCCTCGCGAGCGGCCTTGAGCGCGTCGGGGCCGTTGGCGGCGGTGGAGACCCGATGGCCCGCCTTGGCCAGGTGATAGGCGACCAGCGCCGTGATGTCCGGCTCGTCGTCGACGACCAGGATGCGGTGAGTCACGGGGAGCGTCCTTCTACGGGGGGCGCGGTGCGTTGGTGGGCGCGCCGCCGGCCTTCGGTCCAGGCATTGGCCCGCTCGGTGCGCAGTGCTGGCTCATCCCGGGCGGCGTCCAGCGCAGCGGCCAGCAGCCGGCCCAACGGCTCGGCCGGGCGGCGCAAGCGGTACAACACGAATTGGCCGATGGGTGTGTCCCGGACCACCCCCACCTCCCGCAGCACCCGGAGGTGTCGGGATACCGTCGGCTGCGGGACCCCGAGCAAGGCCTGCAAATCCGACACGAACAGCGGCGCCGCCGACAGGCAGTTTACAATCCGGAACCGGGTGGGCTCCGCCAGGGTCTCGAGCAGGCGTCGGGTAGACAGGGGTCCTGACATATGCGCCAAAACGAATACAACGCCGCCCCCGGAGATGCAAGCCGGAGCGGCGGAATCGCCCGCGCGGCCTGTCTATATTGCACTCCATGTCTCTCGTTGCCCTGCTTGCCGGACTGGCGATCGCGCCAGCGGACACCGCGCACCTGGTGCTGGTGGCGAGCACCGACCTGCACGGCACCGCGACCGACTGGAATTACGTCCAGAACCTCCCCTGGCCGGGCGGTCTGGCCCGGGCCGCGGCCGTCATCGACTCCCTCCGCCAGCTCTATCCCGGACAGGTGGTGGTGGTCGATGCGGGTGATGCCCTCGCGGGGAACGCGTTCGCAGCCTACTACGGCCGGGTGGGGAAGCGGACGCCGCACCCGGTGGTCGAGGCAATGAGCCTCGCCGGATACGACGTCGCCACGCCCGGAGAGCGGGAATTCGATTTCGGCCTCGACCGGTTCAACCAGGCTGTCTCCGGCGCCACCTTCCGCTACGTCACGGCCAACATCCGGCTGCTTCCCGAGGATACGCTGGCCTTCCCGGCCTATGTCGTCCTGCAACGGGGCGGGGTTCGGATTGCGATTTCCGGTCTCACGACCCCGGGGGCAATGATCTGGAACGGGCCCCAGCTGCGGGGCAGGATCATGGTCGACCCGATCGAGGCCAGCGCCGCGCGGGTCCTGCCGCGGATGCGTCTGGATGCCGATCTCGCTGTGCTGCTGGTCCATAGCGGCATGTCCGGGGCTTCCTCCTATGATACGACCGGCCGGGGCGGTGAGCACGTCGCCGCCCGCCTGGCTCAGGGTGCCGACCGGCCGGACCTGGTCGTTGTGGGTCATTCGTACCAGGAAATCATCGACTCCACGATCAACGGGGTTCACTTCGTTCAGCCTCGCCCCGACGGGGTCAGCCTGTCGGTGGTTCACATTTCGCTGACCCGGGAAAACGGCCGCTGGGTCCCGCGCGAGATCCGGGGTCAGCGTATCCTGCTGGCCGAGGTGCGCCCGCTGGAACGGGTGCTCCGCCGGCTGGACGAGCCCCACGGTGAGGTGCTGCGCTGGTCTTCGGTCAAGATCGGGGAGAACGAACGCCGCATTTCCCTGGCTGCCGCCCGGGTCGAGGACACGCCCCTGATGCGGCTGATGCTCAAGGCCATGCGCCAGGCCACCGGGGCTGACCTGGCGGCTCTCCCGGCCCCGGACCTGCGCATCGCGCTGGATCCTGGCGAGGTGACGCAGGGATCGGTGTTTCGGCTCTACCCCTGGGAGCATCATCTCAAGACGGTGCGTATCAGCGGGGCCGAGCTCAAGGCCTACCTGGAGCAGGATGCGAGATATTTCTTCGTCGATGCCCATGCTCAGGTGTTTCCCAACCTGTATGTGCCTGGCTCATGGTACGACGTGGTTGGCGGTGCGACCTACATTGTGGACCTGGGCAAGCCGATGGGGTCACGAGTAGTGCGGCTCGCGGTCAAGGGTCGGACCGTCGCTCCGACCGACAGCTTCACGCTCACCATTCCCGACATTCGCCGGGAAGGCCAGGGCGCCTACGCCATGCTGACCCGAGCGCCGCTCGTCAAGGCCAGCGAGCCCTTGATCCAGGACGCGCTGCGGGCCGAACTCGCCCGCGCGAAGGTCGTCCGGGCCGCGGACTACGAAGGACAGGACTGGTCACTCACCCCGTCATACCTGGCCCGGCGTGCCCGGGCCCTCTTCATCGCGCCCACCGGGCCGGAAATCGCCGTGGCCGACACCGAGCCGGAGCGGTTCGAGATCCCTCAGGCGCCGACCCGGGTCGATCTGCTGCGGCAGGATTCGCTGGACCGGCTGCGGGAACGGGCCGACTCGACCGCCGGTGTGATCGTCACCACCCTGCGGCTACCGGCGGAACGTGCGCCCGGGACCGGACTGCTCCGCCTGCTGGCCGACGCCTATCGCAACGATACCCGGTCGGACGTGGCCGTCGTCATCCCGGAGGAAGGCGTCAACCCGCTGCCGGCGCGGGGCCTGAGCGCGGGGGAAGTGCGGGCCGCCGCGCTCGGAGCTGCGACCCTCCTGACGATTGGGTTGACGGGGGCGGAACTCCGGGCCCTGCTGGAGACGGCGCTGGCACGCCGTGGCGGGCCCTGCTGCGAATTCTCGGGGCTGCGGGTGGAGTACGACGGGCGTCGGAAGCAGTGGGATCGGGTGCGCAAGGTCACGCTCAGTACCGGCAAGCCGCTGGATCCCAAACAGAACTACCTGCTGACGTTCAGCACCAGGCTGGTGTCGGGGGATGCGTTTCCGCTCGGCGCGACGGACTGCCGGCCAGTCAAGGGATGCCAGACCCCTGGCCGCCTGTCGCAATACGTCGTGGAGCGTTCGGAACGGCATCCGGCCGACGCGCTGCTTGAGTATGTCTCGAAGCTGCACCAGCCGGTGACGCCGCCCGATGACCTGAGGCTGGTGCCGATTCGCTGATGGCGGAGATCCGGGTCTTCCTCAACGAGCGGGGCCTCACCGTGCCTCCCGCCTCCACCGTCCGGGAGGTGCTGGCTGCCGCGCTGCCCGACCTGCTTCCCGCGATCACCGGCGGAACCGCCTTCGTGACCGATGGTCGCGGCCTGCCCATTGCCCTCGACGCGGTCCTGCCTCCCGGCGCGATCCTGCGGGCGGCCCGGTCTGGACGCCGCAGCGAAGCGGAACATGGCGGGACCTGAACGGTTTCGCCTGCTGCCCAAGGCGGAATTGCACGTCCATCTCGACGGCTCCCTCAGGCCGGCGACGCTGATCGATCTGGCCGACGCCGCCGGGCTCCCCCTGCCGACCCGCGAGCCCGGCGCCCTGGCCCGCCACATGGCCGCCGCCGCTCGTGATCTCGAGGACTACCTCAGTCGGTTCGCTCTGACCGTGGCGGTGCTGCAGACCCCGCAGGCCCTTGAGCGGGTGGCGTACGAGATGGTCGAGGACGCGGCCGCCGATGGGGTCCGGTATCTGGAGGTGCGGTACTGTCCTGCGCTGAGCCGGGAGGCGGGGCTCACTCTCGACGAGGTGGTCGCCGCCGAACGCCGGGGTCTGGCCGCAGGCGAGCGGGCCTTCGGGGTGCGAACCGCCATCATCAACTGTACCCTGCGCCATTTCGCTCCCGACCTGTCGGAGGAGATCGCCGAAGCATCGGTGCGACAGGGGCCCCACGGCGTGGTGGGGTTCGATCTCGCCGGCGGCGAAGCGGACTACCCTGCAGCGCCCCACCGCGCTGCCTTCGCGATCGCCAGCCGGGGAGGGCTGGGACTCACGGTGCACGCTGGTGAGGCGGCCGGCCCGGCCTCGTTGCGTGAAGCCATCTTCGAGTGTCAGGCGGACCGGATCGGTCACGGGACCCGCTTGCACGAGGATCCGGAACTCACCGAGCTGGTACGCGAGCGCGGGATTCCGATCGAGATCAACCTGACATCGAACGTCCAGACCGGAGTGGTTCGGGAGCCCGCCGTCCATCCGGTCCGGAGGTACCTCGACGCCGGTCTCCGGGTCACCCTGTGTACCGACAACTGGCTGATGAGTGGGGTGACGCTCTCGGGTGAATATGCCGTGGCCGCCGCGGCACTCGATCTGACTCCGGCTGAACTCCGGCAGCTCATCCTGGAGGGATTCCGCGCCGGGTTCCTTCCGCCCGCCGATCGCGACCGCCTGGTCGCCGAGGCGGCCGAGGCGCTGCGAGGGCTCGTCTGATCCGCCGGGACATCGCCCAGGCCGCCGCGGTGGTCCGGACGTGGCTCGCCGCCGAGCGCCCGGATCTGGGGGTGGTGCTGGGATCCGGGATGGGCGGCTTCGCGACCCGGCTGAGTGGCGAGCGCCGACTCGACTTCGCCGCGATTCCCGGATTCGGGGAGGCCCGGATCCCGGGTCATGCTGGTGAACTGGTCATCGGACGACTCGGCGGCCGTCCGGTGCTGTGCCAAAGCGGACGATTCCACGCGTACGAGGGTCATCCGCCGGCCCAGCTCGCCTTGCCGATCCGGGTGATGGCCAGCGTGGGGGTTACGACGCTCTGCCTGACCAATGCCGCGGGGGGCATCGATCCGCGATTGGAGCCGGGTGGCCTGATGCTGCTGACTGATCACCTCAACCTCACCTTTCGGAATCTGCTGGCGGGGCCGGTTGCAGCGGGAGAGACCCGCTTCCCGGACCTGTCCGCCCCCTACCACGCCGGCCTCCGGGCCCTGGCGAGGGAAGTGGCCGCGGAGCGGCGCATTCCGCTGGCCGAGGGCGTGTACGCGGGCCTCACGGGACCGAGCTATGAAACCCCGGCGGAGATCCGGATGCTGGCGCGGGCCGGCGCCGCGGCAGTGGGGATGTCGACGGTCCTGGAGGTGATTGTGGCGCGGGCGTGCGGGCTCCGCTGCCTGGGAGTGTCGGTCATTGCCAACCGCGCGGCGGGCCTCGCAAGCGGTCGGCTGGATCACGCCGAGGTGCTCGCGATCACTCGGGCGGCCGAGTCCCGGTTGAGCGATCTGCTCGAGGGGGTCCTGGGTCGGGCCTAGGAGGACGAGGGGTCCGCTGCGCCCGGGCCCGTTGTACCTTGGGGGAGTCCCCCGTGGAGCCGTGCCGGAACCGTGTGGTTCAACGGGCCGTGCCCCTGTCCCAGCCCCGGGGCCGCCGCGATGGCCCGGTGGACGTAGTCGAGCCCGTCGGCGGTGGCCTGCTCCAGCGGGTAACCGGCGGCCAGCCCTGCGGTCAGCGCCGCCGAAAGGGTGCAGCCGGTGCCGTGGGTGGATCGGCCGGGCAGCCTGGGCCTCCGGAAATGGCGGATCTCCCCGGCGGTGACCAGGATGTCGGTGATCTCCTCACCCGCGAGGTGCCCGCCCTTGATCAGGGCCGCCCGCGCTCCCAGGGTGAGCAGGCGGCGTCCCGCCAGCTCCATCTGCGCCGGGGTCCTGACCTCGAGCCCGGTGAGCATGGCCGCTTCGGGAAGGTTGGGAGTCACCACCAGGGCCAGCGGCACGAGGAGATCCCGGATCACGGTCTCCGCCGCCGGGTCGAGCAGGCGATCACCGCTGGTGGCGGCCATCACCGGATCGAGGACGTACCGGGACCAGCGGTATCCGGCGATGGCCCGGGCGATCTGGCGAACCAGTCCGGCATTGGCCAGCATCCCGGTCTTGAGGGCCGCCGGGGGAAGATCTTCGGCGAGGGCCGCGAGTTGCTCGGCCACCATCGATTCCGGAACCGGGTGGACAGCCCGTACCCCCCGGGTGTCTTGGGCGGTGAGCGCGACCACGACGGTGGTGCCGAACACCCCGAACTGATGAAAGGTTTTCAGGTCCGCCTGGATGCCGGCGCCGCCCCCGGAATCGGAACCGGCGATCGTCAGGGCGATCTTCATCCCCAACTCCTGGGTGGCCGTGTCGCTCATACGGACGATTCGCGATCTCCAGCGGCGGCGGGCCCGCGAGCGCCGGGGCCAGGCCCTGATCGAGGGGGTCCGGCTGGTGGAGGAGGCCCTCGCCGCCGGGTTGCCGATGGCGGGAGCGGTGGTGGCTCCGGGGCTGGAAAGTACATCGCGGGGTCAGGCCCTCCAACGGCGGCTCCGGGAGACGGCGGTTCCGCTGGAGCAAGTGAGCGATGCCGACCTGGCCCGGCTGGCCGACACCGACCAGCCACAGGGTGTGGTGGCAGTGGTCGACCCGCCCGTCTGGAGCCTGACACAGCTCCCGGTGGGCTCCGCCGGGGTGGTCCTGGTTCTGGACGGAGTACAGGACCCGGGGAATGTCGGGGCCCTGGCGCGGACCGCCCTGGGACTGGGCGCCGTCGGCCTGCTGGCGTTGCCGGGCACCGCCGACCTGCTGAACCCCAAGGTGCTGCGCGGCAGCATGGGGGCGCTGTTCCGGCTGCCGGCTCTGGCGGTCGAGCTGGAGGAACTGTACCGCTGGTCCGCCGACGCCGGCGTGGCCCTGTGGGTGACGGGGCCGGATGGGACGCCGGTGTCCGGCGTGGTGCGGCAGGGTCCGGTGGCGGTGGTCGTGGGCAACGAGGGGAGTGGGGTACGGCCGGAACTCGCGGCCCGGGCCACCCGATCGGTCTCGGTGCCACTGCGGGGGGGCGTGGAATCACTGAACGTGGCGGTCGCGGCGGGAATCATCCTCCACGAGGTATTGCGTGCGCATTGAAACCCTGACAGCACTGGGCATGGGTGTACTGGGCGCCATGATCGGCAGTTTTCTCAATGTGTGCATCTACCGCTGGCCGCGGGACGAGTCGGTGGTCCGCCCCCGCTCCCGCTGCCCCGGCTGCGGCCAGAGTATCGCGTGGTACGACAACCTGCCGGTCTTTTCGTGGCTGCTGCTCCGGGGCCGCTGTCGTCGCTGCGGAACCGGGATCTCGCTGCAGTACCCGCTGGTGGAATTGGCGACCGGGCTGATCTGGGGCCTGCTGGCCTGGCGCCACGGCCTGACCCTGGCGGCGCTGATGGGCGCGGTGTTCTTCACACTGCTGCTCGGCATCACCATGACGGACGCGCGTGACTACATCATCCCGGATGAGTTCAGTATCGGCGGGCTGGTCCTCGGCATCTTGTTCAGCCTGCCAGGGGGTTTCCCCGTCATCGCCCATGCCCTGATCGGGGCTGCCGCCGGATTCTGCCTGCTGTGGGTCGTCGGTGCCCTCGGGACCCGCATCTTCAAGGAAGACGCCATGGGTGGCGGGGACATCAAGATGATGGCCATGGTGGGCGCCTTCGTGGGCTGGCAGGGGGTGCTGCTCACGGTCTTCCTGGGTGCCCTGCTGGGGACTCTGATCTTCGTGCCCATCAGCGTTCTCAATCGCAAGCGACTGGTTCCCTTCGGGATCTTCCTCAGTATGGGGGCGGCGACCACTTGGGTAGCCGGTCCGACGCTGATCGCATGGTATCGCGACTTCGTATTGCGACCCTGATCATTCTCGCGGCCGCCGTCGCCGCGTGCCGGGGCCAGCCTCCGGCACGCGAGATCGATGAGGTCACCCGGATGATCGACAGCCTCACTCCCGCCGTGGAAAAGGCGGTGGGGCTGCCCTTCCGTACCCGCCCCCGGGCCACGCTGCGCAGCCGCGAGCAGGTTCGCGCCTACATTCTCCAGAAGCTCGACCAGGAGTTGCCCGCTTCCAAGGCCCGCGGGCTGCAGGCCACCTACCGGCTGCTCGGGCTGCTGCCTGACTCGCTGGACCTGCGGGCCCTGCTGCTCGACCTGTTCACCGAGCAGATCGCCGGCTATTACGAGCCGGACTCCTCGATGCTGTTCCTGGTCGCCAGCAGCGATCCGGGCGCGCTCCGCGTGACGGCCGCGCACGAGTTGGTACACGCCCTGCAGCACCAGTATCTCCCGCTCGATTCGATCCTGCGGCAGCAGGGCGACAACGACCGCCTCACCGCCGCCCAGGCGATTCTGGAAGGCCAGGCCACGATCGCCGGCATCCAGGTCATGGTGCCGGACCAGAACCTGTATGCCATGCCGATGTTCTGGGACACCTATCGGGAACAACTCAAGACCACCCAATCCACCATGCCCGTCTACGGCAAGGCTCCCAGCATCCTGCGGGAGAGCCTGATCTTTCCCTACCTTGGCGGCGCCGATTTCCTGCGCTGGTGGTACGGCTCCGAACTCCACGACAGCCAGCCGTATGGGCCGCGCATGCCGGTCTCCACCGAGCAGATCCTCCACCCCTACCGCTACGGCCGGGGCGATCAGCCGGTCCGGCTCGAGTTCACGGCGGCCGAAGCTGGCGTGATCTACGAGGACGTGCTGGGGGAACTGGACCTCCGGATCCTGATTGCCGATCTGGGTGGGGTCGATCTGCAGTCCCCGATGGCCCTGGGATGGGGGGGCGACCGCTACCGGGTCTACGATACCCCTGCCGGTGCGGCCATGGTGTGGTACATCGTGTGGGACGACGCGGCCAGTCGGACCCGGTTTCACGCCAGCTCGGTTCCCCGCCTGGAGCAGCGCCGCCGGCTCGGCTATCGGATGGAGCTGACCCCATTCACTCTGCAGGGGCGCCCCGCGACCCGCGGGGTGATCGCCCCCGACCACTGGTCCGGGTGGAAGCAGCTCGCCACGGTGCGGATACCGCCCTGACGCTCAGTGGACCAAGGGTCTGGAACTGCTGTCCGGCCGCTCGGCGAGGACCGACGCCATGGCCCGGGCCGAGCTGGAAGCGACCTCCAGGACACTGGTGACGAAGTCGAGGCCCAGCCGGAGTTCTTCGTCCGACATGGACCGGGCCGTGCGCATGACAGCATAGGGCCCGTGGCTGACGGCTTCGGCGAGGGCATCCGCGACCCGGATGCCGATCGCGGCCCGGGGATCGGTGTCCGGCTCGAGGGTGAGGACCGGCTTCATGGGCGGCTCCCGTGGTAGAAGGTCGCCCCCAGGATAGCCGCCGCGGCGAATAACCCCGACTCGTCCCGACGCAGACCGGGGCCACGCAACGCGGGGCCCGCAGTTGACCACCCGCCACTCGGCGTCGTCGCCCCGCTCCCCCCGGAGCTCCCCAGGCCACCCAAGCGCTCGGTCCTCCCCAGCGAGCTGGGCCGGGCCTTGCCGGAAGGGCGTAACCCCTCTATTTTCGGGGGCTTATGTTCGAGGAGTTGGCCGCCAAACTGACCGCCGCGCTGGGCCGACTCACCGGCCGTGGCGTGCTGACCGAGGCGGCCGTCAAGGATGGGCTCCGGGAACTTCGCCGGGTATTGCTCGAGGCGGACGTGAGTTTCGAGCTGACCCGCCAGTTTCTGGAGCGGGTGGAAAAGAAGGCGGTCGGCGCCCAGTTGATCAAGGCGGTCCGTCCGGGTGACCAGCTGGTCAAGATCGTGTATGACGAGCTGGTGGTGCTGCTGGGGGAGAAGCAGGCCCCGGTGGCGTTCGCCTCGGTGCCGCCCACGGTGATTCTGCTGGTGGGCCTGCAGGGCTCCGGCAAGACCACGACGGCAGGCAAACTCGCACGGCGCCTCAAGCAGGAACAAAAGGCGCCGTTTCTGGTCGCAGCTGACGTGTACCGGCCAGCCGCGGTCGAACAGTTGGTCACGCTGGCACAGCAGGTGGTGGTAGGCTGCCACAGCGAGCCCGGCGTCACCGACGTTCCGGCGCTGGTGCGGCGGGGCATCCTCGAGGCGGGTCGGGCCCGGGCGCGGACTGTCATCGTTGACACCGCGGGCCGGCTGCAGATCGACGCCGAGATGATGGAGGAGCTCAAGGCGCTGAAGGCCGCCGTCCGGCCGCATGAGATCCTGCTGGTGGTCGACGGCATGACCGGTCAGGATGCGGTGCGGATCGCCAGCGGGTTCCATGAGGCGCTGGGAATCACCGGCGTCATCCTCACCAAGATGGATGGTGACGCCCGCGGCGGCGCGGCCCTGTCGATCTACGGTGTGACCGGGGCTCCGATCAAGTACCTCGGGCTGGGTGAGAAGCTGGACCAGCTGGAGCCCTTCCGTCCCGACCGGCTGGCCGGCAGGATTCTCCAGAAGGGTGACGTGCTGACGCTGGTGGAGCGGGCCCAGGCCACCGTGGATCACGCCGAGGCGGAACAGCTGGCCCGCAAGGCGGTCTCGAAGAAGGGACTGGATCTCCAGGACTTTCTGACCGCCATGAAGCAGATGCAGAAGCTGGGGCCGCTGAAGACTGTGCTGGGGATGCTGCCGGGGGTGAATGCCCAGGCGCTGCAACAGGCCAATCTGGACGAGCGGCGGGTCCGGCATGTGGAGGCCATCGTGCTCTCGATGACTCCCCGGGAGCGAGCCGACCCCCAGCTGCTCAACGGGTCCCGTCGGCTCCGGATCGCAAAGGGGTCGGGACGCACGGTGCAGGAAGTGAATCAGCTGCTGGTGCAGTTCAAGCAGATGCAGAAGATGATGAAGTCGGCCGGCAAGCCGGGAGTGCGGCTGCCCTTCGGCAAGGGGCCCGGTGGTGGCTTCGGGATGTAGCAGCAGGACCGGGGCCGCGGGCCCGGGTCGAGACATCGCTCAACGGGGAAGGTCAGGACCAGCATGGCAACCAGGATTCGGCTGCGCCGGGTAGGCCGGAAGGGTGTACCGCTCTACCGGATTGTGGTCGCGGACAAGGAAGCCCCACGGGACGGGCGCTTCGTCGCGACCATCGGAACCTATGATCCCCGCGCCAAGCAGCCGGCGGACAAGGTCCAGCTCGACCAGGAGCAGGCCAAGGTGTGGATCGCACGGGGCGCGACGCCCACCGATACGGTGCGCTCGCTTCTGGAGCGCGCCGGGGTCCTTGCGGCCCAGAAGGCGTGAGCGAAACGGAGCGCCCCCGCCTGCTGGCGGTGGGGCGGCTCCGCAAGCCGCACGGGCTCAAGGGGGAGTGCGCGGTCTTTCCGCTCACCGATACGCCCGATCTGGTGTTCGTACCGGGGCGGCCGCTGCAGCGTTTGGGTCTCGACGGCAGCCTGCTGGGAGAGGTGCTGGTCATTGAGCGGAGCCGTCCCTTTCACCGGGAATGGCTGCTCAAGTTCCAGGGCCTGGACCATCGGGACGCGCTGCAGGAGTGGCGGGGGCAGTTTCTGGGCGCTCCCGCGGACCAGTTGGAACCCCCGGCGGCGGATGAGGTCTATGTCCATGAGCTGGAGGGCTTCGCGGTCCGGGATAGCCAGGGGTCTGCGTTGGGCCTGGTGACAGCCCTGTACCACCTGCCGGCCGGACTGACCCTGGAGGTGCAGGGCCCCCGCCGAGAGTTCCTGCTGCCGTTCCGGAAGGAATTCGTGCGCCAGGTGGACCGCGCCGCGCGGGTGCTGGTGGTCGAGCTGCCGGAAGGGCTGGTGGAGTAAGTGCTCGGCATCAACGTGGTGACCCTGTTCCCGGAAGTGATCGCGCCCTACCTGGCGGCGAGCATTCCAGGCCGGGCGGCAGCGGCGGGACGAGTGGGGTACCGGCTGATTCAGCTCCGGGACTACACCCATGACCGGCACCATACCGTGGACGACGCGCCTTACGGCGGGGGTCCGGGCATGGTGCTCAAGCCGGAGCCCTTCTTCGAAGCGGTCGCAAGTCTGGATCCGGCGAGTCGTGCCGGACCGATCGTGCTGCTGTCCGCGCGGGGCCGGCGGTTCACTCACCGGGACGCGGTGCGGTTCTCGCTGGGCGAGCGGCTGACCCTGCTGGCGGGGCACTACAAGGACGTGGATCAGCGGGTGGCCGAGGGACTGGCCACCGACGAGTTGTCGCTGGGTGACTTCGTGCTCTCGGGGGGGGAGCCCGCCGCGATCGCGATTGTGGATGCGGTGGTGCGGCTGCTGCCCGGGGTGCTGGGCGATCACGAATCGGCTGCCGGTGACTCGTTCTACGAGGGTCTCCTGAGTCCCCCGAGTTACACCCGGCCCCCTGACTACGCCGGCCGGCAGGTGCCGGAGGTATTGCTCTCCGGCAATCACGCGGAGATCGCCGCCTGGCGCCAGGCGGAATCGGAACGGCTCACCCGGACACTCCGTCCGGATCTGTGGCAGGAATACGAGACCCGCCAGCACTAGGGCGTCGCCCCGTGCGGGTGGCACGACGGACCGGGGGGACCACGCGAGCCCCCGGGATTCTGGAGGAGATCATGGAACGGATGGCTGCGTTGGCCCGCGAGGGCCGCAGGACCGACATCCCGGCGTTCGAGCCGGGAGACACGATCAAGGTGATGGTGCGGGTGCGCGAGGGTGACAAGGAGCGCCTGCAGGCCTTCGAGGGCTTGTGCATGGGCAAGCGGGGCGGGGGCATCAGCGAGACCTTCCGGGTCCGCAAGGTGTCCGCCGGCGTCGGAGTGGAGCGGGTGTTCCCGCTGCACAGCCCGAGCCTCGCCTCGATCGAGGTGGTCCGCAAGGGCCGGGTGCGCCGCGCCAAGCTGTACTATCTCCGCAAGGTGAGCGGCAAGGCCGCCAGGATTCGCGAGAAGCGGGAGAACACAACTCCCGGTCAGTAGGGAGTCGGCCGGGGTTACGCCTGATGCCTGGCGCTCCCGATCTGACGCACGAGACGGCCGCTTGGTCGGCGGGTTCCCTGCTGATCGGAGTGGATGAAGTAGGCCGCGGTCCGCTGGCGGGTCCAGTGCTGGCCGCGGCCGTGGTGTTTCCCCCAGGGACGGCGCCGATCGAGGGTGTCCGCGACAGCAAGACCCTGAGTGCCAGGCAGCGGCAGGTCCTGGTGCCGTTGATTCGAGCCCGGGCCGCCGGACTCTGGGTTGCGGCCGCCTCGGTGCACGAGATCGATCGATTCAACATCCGCCGAGCCACCGCCCTCGCCATCCGCCGGGCGGTCTCCCGCCTCCTGGCCGCGGGCCGGGTCGCGGAGCAGGTGCGCGCCAGCCGGTTCACGGGGCACCGGGTGCTCCTGGACGGTCTGCCTCTGCCCGAGTGTGGCCTGGAGCATGATGCGCTGGTCGATGGGGACGCACTGTGCTACACCGTCGCGGCCGCCGGCATCGTCGCCAAGGAAGTCCGCGATGAGCTGATGCTGCGGCTGGCGCGGCGCTACCCCGACTACGGCTGGGCCAGCAATGCCGGGTACGGGACTGCCGAACATTGCATCGCGATCGATACCCACGGCCCTACCCCCCACCATCGCCGCAGCTTCACCCCTGTCTCCCAGATGAGTCTCGGCCTGTGACGTTCCGCGGGACCCCATTGCTGCTGGGCCTGTTGCTCACGGCGCAGCTTGCCGCGCAGTCCAACGCCGAGCGGGTCGCGACCGACTGGTACACCCGCTCCCACGACTACGACCTGCTGCACCAGCGGATCCAGTTGTGGAGCTTCGACTGGGCCGGGCGCAGCTTCGAGGGACGGGTGACGGTGGAGCTCCGGGCGCTGCGGCCCGGGTTCGACTCCGTGGTGCTGGATGCCGGGGCCCTGCTGCGGATCGATTCGGTGGCCACCATCGGCGCCCGCCCGGTGCCACTCCGGCAGACGCGTGAGCGGGATACCCTGGTGATCCATCTCCCGCGGCCCCTCGCGCTCGGGGATACGGCGCGCCTGCAGCTGCGCTATCACGGCGTGGTACAGAACGGCCGGGGTCTCACCTTCATCGATGGCGATTCGCAGCCGCCGTATCGGCCGGACCAGGTGTGGAGTCAGGGGGAATCGATGGACAACCATCTCTGGTTCCCTACCTACGACTCCCCCAATGACAAGGCGACCTGGGAATTCTCGGTCACCGTGCCGAAGCGATTCACGGTGGTATCGAATGGGCGCTGGATCGGCGACCGGCCAACCCCCCAGGGGAATCACACGGTCGTCTGGCGGCAGGATCGGCCGGCTTCCACCTACCTGGCATCGCTGATCATTGCGCCGCTCAGCCAGCTGCATGATCGGTGGCATGGCATCCCGGTGGACTACTATGTCTACCCCCGGGACACCCTGCTGGCTCGGCCCCTGTTCGCGATCACGCCGGACATGATCGAGGTATTCGGTCGGCTGACCGGGGTCGCCTATCCCTGGGCCAAGTACGCCCAGACCACGGTCGCGGACTTCTTCGGCGGCATGGAGAATGTCAGTGCCACCACACTGGTCGACTGGCTGCCTGACCCCGCTGCCTACGCCGACCGGCCGTGGTATCGGCACATCCTGATCCCCCACGAGCTCGCCCACCAGTGGTTCGGCGACTACGTCACCACGATCAACTGGGCCAACTTCTGGCTGAATGAAGGGTTTGCCGAGTTTCTCCCGGGCCAGTATTGGGGCGTGCGCCAGGGCCGGCTCGCGGAAGCGGAGTACTACCTCGATGAGTACCACCAGTTCATGAACATCGACGAGCGGCGACGGATGCCGCTCGCCGCCCTCAACTCCAACAATGCCTACCCCCGCGGTGCGCTGGTGCTGGAGATGCTCAAGCAGCGCCTCGGGCCGGAGCGGTTCTGGGCCGGAGTCCACCGGTACCTGACCGTCCATGCGTTTGGGAACGCCGGCAGCGACGACTTGCGCCAGGCGTTTCTGGATGCGACCGGAGAGAACCTCGAGGTCTTCTGGAATGAATGGATCTACCAGGCCGGCTACCCGGAGTTCCAGGTCCACGCCACCTGGGACTCGACGCTGGCGACCGTCACGCTGCGGGTCCGTCAGCTGCAGCGCGACACGCTGGTCGCCGACAGTACCGGACTGCGGTACACCGTTCCCGAAGTCTATCATGGGCCGGTGACCGTCCGGGTGGGCGCCCCCGGTGGCGACGTCACGGTTCAGGCAGAGCTGACGGCGCGCGAACAGGAGATCCAGATCCCCGGGGTTCGTAGCGCCCCGGAGATGGTGATCTTCGATGAAGGCAACACCCTGCTCAAGGGCCTGCAGTTCGACCAACCGACCGCCTGGCTGGCAACCCAGCTGCGGCGAGACCCCGCGGTCTGGAATCGGGCCTGGGTCATCGGGGAGCTGGCCGGTCGCCGGGATGACCCGGAAGCGACCGCCGCGCTGATTCGGGCGCTGGCGGAGGCCGATCTGCCTCGCATCCGCGCCGAGGCCGCCACGGCCCTCGGCGGCGCGACGGACTCCGGCACGGTCGCCGCTCTGCTGAAGGCACTCGGCGACACCGCATCCTCGGTGCGAACCGCTGCCGTGAGCGCCCTGGCCGGAGCCCAAGGGCCGGTGGTATTGGGAGAGGTGCTCCGGCGCTGGTCCGCCGATACCAGCTACGCCGTGCGGGCCGCGGCACTGGGCAGCCTGGTCTTGCTGGACCCCGCCCACGCCCACCAGCGCCTCGAATCGGCGCTGGGCACCGCATCGTATCAGGATCAGATTGCCGATGCGGCTCTGGGAGGAATCCTGCGGGTCGGAGATACCACTCTGGTCACCGCGGTGAGTGACGCTATGGCCCGGCTCGATAACGCCGGCCATGTGCTGGCGCTTCTGGGCGGTCGGGGGAACCGCCGTGCCCTGGAGCTGCTGGGGCAGCACGTCCTGGTGCCCCGGGCGGTGGTGCGGCGGCGGGCACTGCAAGGATACCGCTACTCGCTTCCCCCGGCGCTCTCGAGGCCAGCCCTCACCGCCCTGCTCGCCCAGGCTTCCGGGGCGGCGGCGGAGGAGATCCGCCGGACCCTGCAGCAGATCGGCACCACCCACCCCTGATCCTCAGGGAAGCAGCCACCCGGCGACTTCCTTCAGTGCTTCGGCCGCCCGGGCCGGATCCGCCAGTCGGGGCACCGTCACGACCGGAACCTGCTCCGCCAGCCGGACCAGCGCGGCGGCGTTGGTCCGGGTGCTCTGGTCGGCTGCATCCACCTGGTTCAGCACGATCCCCAGGACCGGGATCCGCTCGGCCTGCAGCACCCGGAGCGCCAACAGCGTGTGGCTGAGCGTACCCAGCCGGTCCGCTGCGACGAGCAACACCCGGCTCTCCAGGCTGTGGGCCAGGTCCAAATGGTTGTCCGTCCAGGTGAGCGGGGTCAGGAGGCCGCCAGACCCCTCGACCAGCAGCAGGGTGTCCGGTGCCGCCAGGCTCCTGATCCGGGCCACCAGGTCATCATAATCCAGGACGATGCCGGCCTGATCGGCGGCGATGGCCGGCGCGACCCGGCCGGGGAGTCGCACCAGCGACCGGCGGGGGCCGCTCTGCCCGGTGGCAGTGGCCAGTCTGGCGCCGTCCTCCTCCGAGTTCGGCTCCTCACCGCAGCCAGTCTCGATGGGCTTCACGGCGATGACTTGCTGACCGAGCTCCTTGAGGGCGCGGGCCACCGCGGCGGTAACCCAGGTCTTGCCGACGTCCGTATCGGTCCCGACCACCAGGGTGATCGGTGGGTGGGGCGGAGCCGCCGGGGGTTCGTCACGGCCCGCCGCAGTGGGCCGCGAGCTGCGGCCCGGCGAGGGGCGCTTGCGAGGCGGAGGCGAGGTCATGGGCAGGTCTCCCGGATGCCGTAGCCGATGGCCGCGACCAGGTGAGTGATTTCCGATTCAGTGATGCTGAGCGGGCGCATGGCCACGATGGGACAGGTCGGCGAGGGCGTTCCCATCGGGCATCGGCAAGGGGGTCGAAGGCGGAACCGCAATATCAGGGAAGGACACTCGGAGTACTGCCCGGGACGCTAGGGCTTCGGCGGGTGCACCAGCAGCACCTGCTGGATGGTGCGAAGCCGGGTAGCGAAATCCATTGTGACCATGTCGTAGACCTCATCGTCGCTGCCGGTCAAGGCGCTCATGGCGCCACCGCCCCCTTCGCCGAGGCGGACCACGGACTTGCGGATGAGGCGGAGCTCCCGCAGTTGTCCCACCCGGGCCGCCCCGACGGTGTCGGCCTGCCGGAACAGGAGTGAATCTCCACTCAGCCGCAGCAGGCGGATGTCCCAGATGTAGTCGCCGTTTTCAAGGGTGATTTGCCAGCGCTCATCTTCGTGGCCCCGGAAGCCGTCGTCCTGGGCGGCTCCCGGCAGAGTCCACGCCAGCAGCGCGAGGCCGGTCAGGATCAGCGGCACCAGCAACCGGCGCGGCGGGCGCATACACACTCCATTGGCAGGTGGCTCTTGAGTTTCCCCGGCGGGAGCCACACGTTTCGGGCCGGCGGGGGCGTAGCTCAACAGGTAGAGCAAGAGACTTTTAATCTCTAGGTAGTGGGTTCGAGTCCCACCGCCCTCATGGTCAGTCGCCCCACCCGCACGGTCTATTTACATCAGGGGAACGGCCGCCGGTAGGGGGCCGCGGAGCACCAGCGGTCCGTGCCCGACCGGGGTCCGCCGGTTTCCACCTTCCGTCCTGTCGGGAAGCCGGCCACATTCCGTTCTCCGGCATCCCGCGGCTCCACCCATCGGCAAGGAACGGTTCGTGACGCTGATCTACCTCGACGGCCAGTGGCTCGACAAGGCCTCCGCCAAAGTCTCGGTGTTCGACCATGGGCTGTTGTACGGCGACGGGGTGTTCGAGGGGATCCGGGTGTACGACGGGAAGATCTTCCGACTCCGGGAGCACATGGACCGGCTGTACGATTCAGCCCAGGCCATCCTGCTGACCGTGCCCATGACTCGGGAGCAGATGATGGCGGTGACTGAAGAAGGGGTGCGGCGGGCCGGGCTGAAGGAAAGCTACCTCCGCCATGTGGTGACCCGCGGGGTGGGCGACCTGGGTCTCGATCCCCGCAAGTGCGCCGCGGCATCGGTGATCATCATTTTCGACACGATCGCGATCTGGCCCGCTGAGCGCTATGAACAGGGGTTGACCCTGGTCACTGCGGGCACCCCGATCAATCAGCGCGAGGCACTTTCCCCACGGGTGAAGTCGCTGAACTACCTGAATCACATCCTGGCCAAGATCGAGGCCACCAACGCAGGGGCAGACGACGCCATCATGCTGGACGCCTCGGGACACGTCGCGGAGGCTACCGGCATGAACCTGTTCGTGTGGAAGCGCCAGGTGCTCCACACCCCACCGGCCCATGCCGGCCTCCTCCGGGGGGTGACGCGGGACGTCGTCGTCGAAATCGCGGCGGCGGCCGGATACCGTGTCCAGGAAACCATCCTGAACCGCTACGACCTCTACACCGCTGACGAGGCCTTCCTCACCGGGACCGCGGCCGAGGTGGCCCCCATCCGGATGGTGGATGGGCGGGTCATCG